>CALMWM010000686.1 GCA_937873435.1 uncultured Gallionellaceae bacterium | reverse complement strand
AGCTTCGGCAGGCTGGTGTCGTAATCGCGGCGAATGACTATTCCCTGCGGGGTTTCCGCCAACGTCAGGCTACGCACGCGCTCCAGCACTTCGTGGATGTTGATTTGTTGCAACTGGGGTAACTGGTGGGGGGTCAGCAAACGTTCCATCAGCGATTGCAGGCGATCGGCTTCCTTGATGATGACCTGGGTGTATTCACGCAAGTTGGCGCGCGGCAGTTCGTGCTCCAGCAGTTGCGCGGCACCGCGCAACCCGCCCAACGGATTCTTGATCTCGTGCGCCAGGTTACGCAGCAATTCGCGATTCGATTGCTGTTGCAGCAACATGCGTTCTTCGCGGGCAATCTTGAGTTGCTTGTCGATCTGGTGGAACTCCAGGATCGCCCCGATCTCGCCGACCTCAAGCGGGGTAACGGTGCAACTGACGGAAAGCGCATGTCCGCTGCTGTCCGGCAAAGTGATTTCATGTTCGGTAAAACAGGTATGGTGGGTTTGCGCGAAATCGACGGCGCGCGACAGGATTTCGGCATTCAGGAATGCTTGCGGCAGAGGTAGGCCGATGACTTGTTTGCTGCTGAACTTGAACAGGTTTTCCGCCGACGGATTAACGTAGCGCACCTGAAAATCACGGTCGAGCAGAACGACCGCGGTGGCCAGATGCTCTAGCCCGAGAAAGGAAGGGGGAACCATAAATCCTGCATTAACTTTTGCGTTCATGGCGACTTGACAAGCAAGATACGAGCCAATGCCGCAAATCGCGGCACAGCCTTCGCGAGGCAACTATTTCAGGTTGGCAATCTCGACTTTGAGCGCCTGAACATTTTTCTCGTGCAGCACCGCGCTTTCCTTCAGTTGCTGTAAACGCTCGAGGAATTTAGGCGGCAACTTGCTCGCATCCTTGTTACTGCGGGTCGTTTCCGCCTCGTTCAAGGTTTGCCGGGCTTCAATCAGCAATCTTTCTTCCGCTGCCAACTCGTCTTCCAGAATTTTGTGGCGCATGTCGTCGCGCTTCTTCTGGGTGTCCACATCCACTCGGGGAAATCCGGCCGGGGAGAGGCTTGCACTTTTGGGCTTGGTGGCGGGAACTACCGGCAGGGGATCAAGATTGAGCTTTTTTGCGCCCTTGCTCGGTATGTTGGAATAAGTTACCCGCCCGTTTTCATCCACTCGCTTGTAAATTTCTGCTTGGGCGGAAGCTGCTGTCAAACTAAGTGCCAAAAAACATAATATGGAATTATTCATACCCTCGATGCGAACATCTCGTTGAAACCAGGTTTTATCATACAGAACCCATCCCCAATAAAAAAGGGCGGGAAATCCCGCCCTTTTCATTTACGCCAAGCCGTAGATTACAGGCTGTAATACATTTCGAACTCGACCGGGTGTGTGGTCATGCGGAAACGAGTGACTTCTTCCGATTTCAGTTCGATAAAGGCATCGATCCAGTCGTTGGAGAACACACCGCCGCGCGTCAGGAACTCGCGATCCTTGTCGAGGTTGTCCAGAGCCATTTCCAGGCTGTGGCAGACCTTCGGAATGTTGGCTTCTTCTTCCGGCGGCAAGTCGTAGAGATTCTTGTCCATTGCGTCGCCGGGGTGGATCTTGTTCTGGATACCGTCCAGGCCGGCCATCAGCAGCGCGGAGAAGCACAGGTAGGGGTTGGCCGAAGGATCCGGGAAACGGGTTTCGATGCGGCGCGCCTTCGGGTTGCTCACGTGCGGGATGCGGATCGAAGCGGAACGGTTCTTGGCGGAGTAAGCCAGCATCACCGGGGCCTCGAAGCCTGGAACCAAGCGCTTGTAGGAGTTGGTGCCGGGGTTGGTGATCGCATTCAGCGCCTTGGCGTGCTTGATGATGCCGCCGATGTAGAACAACGCCATTTCGGACAGGCCACCGTAGCCGTTGCCGGCGAACATATTCTTGCCGTCTTTCCAGATCGACTGATGAACGTGCATACCGGAACCGTTGTCGCCGACGATGGGCTTGGGCATGAAAGTCGCGGTCTTGCCGTATGCGTGGGCAACGTTTTGTACCACGTACTTGAGAATTTGGGTCCAGTCGGCACGCTGTACCAGAGTGCTGAACTTGGTGCCGATTTCGCACTGTCCGGCAGTTGCCACTTCATGGTGATGCACTTCGACCGGCACGCCCATTTCTTCCAGTGCCAGGCACATGGCGGAACGGATGTCCTGGAAGGAATCGACCGGGGGAACCGGGAAATAACCACCCTTGACGCCGGGGCGATGGCCCATGTTGCCACCTTCGTAGGCTTCACTGGAGGCCCAGGCGGCTTCTTCGGACTCGATTTTCACCGAGGTGCCGGACATCGTGGAATGCCAAGTCACGGAATCAAAAATGAAGAATTCGGGTTCCGGGCCGAAGTAGGCGGTGTCGCCGATACCGGTGGACTTCATGTAGGCTTCGGCACGCTTGGCGATGGAGCGCGGGCAGCGGTCGTAGCCCTTGCCGTCGGTAGGCTCTACCACGTCGCAGGAAATGATCAGGGTCGGCTCATCGAAGAACGGGTCGAGGTTGGCGGTAGCCGGATCGGGCATCAGCAGCATGTCGGAAGCTTGAATACCTTTCCAGCCGGCAATCGAGGAGCCGTCGAAAGCGTGGCCGGTTTCAAACCAGCCTTCATCCACCACGTGGGCGGGAATGGATACGTGCTGCTCCTTGCCACGGGTGTCGGTAAAGCGCAGATCAACGAACTTGATTTCGTTGTCCTTGATCATTTTCAAAACTTCGGCAGCTGCCATTTCTACTCTCCTAAATAACAGGTTGTTCAAAAAAATAAATTCATGTCGGCATGGTTAAGCATTAACCGTGCCACCCGCTTTGGTAAAAAAACTATTGTGCCACAACCCGTTAATGCTGCGTCAGAAAAATTACGCACCACATTGGTGCGCCAATACGGCTTAATGCACTATTGCGGTGCTGAAAGGCCGTGCAGCCGGATTGCTGAATAATATTCATCGTTCGTCAGGGTTTCGCAGATTTTTTGCTCAAGGGCGGCCCGTTTCGTTTCATCGCGAAACCAAGCCCAAGGGAGAAACACATCGGCCTCCGCCCGTCCTTGCAAGTAGTGCAGGACGATCTGTTGCGGCGCCGGGAAGTTTTCGCCCAGACGTTCCTCCAGGTGGCGCACGAGCTCGGCGCGCGGCGGCAAATTAATGCTGAGTGCAATGGCCGAGTCATCCTCCGGGTCGACATGCACCATCACGTCGAGCGCATCGTGGTGTTTGAGCACCCGCCCGCGGGCGAACTCGGCAATGTAATGGCCTTCGGAAACGCTGATGTGCGGATCGACCAGAACGTGGGCGTCCACCAGCGCACGGTCGCCCATGCGCCGCGTGCGCAACTCGTGCAGGCCGCGCACTCCGGGGGTATCGAGCAAGGTCCGGCGGATTTCTTCGACCTTTTCCCGATCGAGGCTGGTGTCGATCAATTCGGAAATTGCTTGCGACGCCTGCTGCCATCCCATCCGCGCGATCATCACTGCCACCAGTACCGCGGCCAGCAAATCGAGAGAAGTGAAACCCAGCAGGTTGCCGGTGATGCCGGCCACCACCACCAGCGAAGAAGCCGCATCCGAACGCGCATGCCAGGCATTGGCTTCGAGCATCTGGGAACGCAATTTGCGCGCCACATGCAGCATGTAGCGGAACAGCGATTCCTTGCCGGCCAAAGTCAGAATCGCGATCCACAAGGTGGCGGCATGAACCTTCTGTAGCGCGGAAGGGTCTTGCAGGCGCTGCACCGCGCCCCAGAACAGCAAGGCGCCGACGGTGATCAGGATCAGGCCGAGCGCCAGGGTGGTGGCCGTTTCGATGCGGGCGTGGCCGTAGGGGTGGTCGTCGTCGGCCTCGCGTGCGCCGTGGCGGTTGGCGAACAGCACCAGAAAATCGCACAGCAGATCGGACAAGGAATGCAGGCCATCGGCCACCAGCGCCTGGGATTTGCCGAATATCCCGACCACGATTTGCAACACGGTCAGCACGACGTTTACCGCGACACTGATCCAGGTTACCCGCTGCGCGGCTTTAAACCGTCCGCTTCGATCCGGGTGGATGTGTGTTTCCCCGTGCGCTTTGGAATGTGAGTTTGCCATTACGGAAATTCGGATAAAAACAATCGGTTCGGCCCGCCATGATACGCAAATCGGGTGGCGTATGCTTTATAATTTTCCACCTTTCTCTGCCTCGAATCCCCCATGACCGACCGCTATGCCGTTATTGGCAATCCCATCGCCCACAGCAAATCGCCGCTGATCCACGCCGCTTTCGCCCGCCAGACCGGGCAGGACTTGACCTACGAAGCCATCCTGGCGCCGCTCGACGGTTTTGCCGAGCGGGTCGAGAAATTCCGTGTCGAGGGCGGCAAGGGGTTGAATGTGACGGTACCTTTCAAGGTCGAGGCATGGCGGCTGGCATCGCAACTCACCGAACGGGCGCGCTTGGCGCAGGCCGTCAACACGCTAAAATTCGAGGCAGACGACACCATACTCGGCGACAACACCGACGGTGCCGGCCTGGTACGCGACCTCATCCACAACCTGGGTTGCGCTCTCCAGGGCAAACGCATCCTGCTGATGGGCGCGGGCGGTGCGGCGCGCGGCGTCCTGCTGCCGTTGCTGGAACAACAGCCTGTGGCCTTGTTTATCGTCAACCGCACTCCCGCCAAGGCGCACGAACTGCAACAGCAGTTTTCCGCTTATAGCCAGGTCGAGGCGGGAAGCTACCAGGACTTGGCCGAACGGCAATTCGACGTGGTCATCAACGCCACCTCCAGCGGCTTGTCCGATGAATTGCCGCCGCTGCCGCCGGGCGTTTTTGCCGCGGACGGGCTGGCTTACGAGATGATGTACGGACGCGACACGCCGTTCATGAAATTCGCCCGCGAGCATGGCGCCGCCTGCATCGCCGACGGACTCGGCATGTTGGTGGAGCAAGCCGCCGAAGCATTCCTGCTGTGGCGCGGCGTGCGTCCGGAAACCGAAGCGGTCATCGGCCAGTTGCGCGCATGAAGGCGCTGTGGCGCTGGCTGTGGCGCAGTATTGCGCTGCTGGTCGCCGCATTGCTGCTGTACCAGGGCTGGATTTTCGCGCATATCTGGTGGTGGGCCGACCACAACCCCAGCTCCACCGCATTCATGGATGCACGCCTGGCCGAGATGCGCGAAACCCATCCCGATGCCAAACTGCAACAGCAATGGGTACCCTACGCGCGGATTTCAGGCAACCTCAAGCGCGCCTTGATCGCCGCGGAAGATTCCAAGTTCCTCGATCACGAAGGCTTCGACTGGGAGGGCATCCAGAAAGCCTACGAAAAAAACCTGAAAAAAGGCAAAATCGTCGCCGGCGGTTCCACCATCAGCCAACAGCTCGCCAAAAACCTGTTTCTCTCCGGTAGCCGTAATCCCTTGCGCAAGGTCGAAGAAGCGCTGATTACGGTGATGCTGGAAAACACCCTGAGCAAGCGCCGCATCCTGGAGATTTACATGAACGTCATCGAATGGGGCAACGGCGTTTTCGGCGCAGAGGCGGCAGCACGCCACTACTATGCCAGCGGCGCGGCCACGCTGTCCTCCGAACAAGCCGCCCGCTTGGCCTCGATGGTACCCAACCCGCGCTATTACGACCTGCACCGCAATGCCCGCGGCCTGGACAAGAAAACCCCGATTATCCAGGCGCGCATGAACCAGGTGGTGGCGCCGTAGGCGGTGCAGACAGCGTCGGCTTAGATGGGGTATGACGGGACATTGTCCTAATGTTAGTATTTGACGTGCTGATCACCCTGCATGGTAATGATCAGAAAAGCCTTCACGTATTCCTGCTCGTCGCTACCGGGTGCGTTTGTGTGTACTTTATTTGACAAGCCAATGCTTGCGCGAATTGCGGTGGATGTCATCAATTATCTGGGGGATGAAAGTGTTTAGGACACTGTAACTATCTGTCAGTTTATTGTGAGAACATTTCGTTAATGAAATATGCCTACGAAGACCTAAGCGACGCGCAGTTTGAGAACCTGATTGTGTTCTTATGCCAGCGCTTGCTCGGAATTTCTGTGCAAGGCTTCGCCAAGGGGCCAGATGGAGGTCGTGATGCCAAGTTCGTCGGGACAGCCGAGCTGCATCCGAGCCGGACTGCGCCCTGGGTCGGCACCACCATCATCCAAGCCAAGCACACCAATGGCTACAACCGCAATTTCTCGGAGTCTGATTTCTATAGTGCCACCGGCATGAACACCGTACTCAGTAAAGAGATCCCTCGCATCAAGAATCTACGCGCGAACCAACAGCTCGATCACTACATGCTGTTCGCCAACCGACGCTTGGCTGGCAATGCCGAAAGCGAGATATGCACCTACATCGCCAAGGAGTGTGGCATTCCCAAGGCGTCGATCTACCTGTGCGGGCTGGAGCAACTGGAAGTCTGGCTGAAGACTTTCTCCGAAGTACCAAAGCTGGTCAACCTCGATCCCGTCGATTCGCCACTGATCGTCAGCCCCGACGATCTGGCCGAAGTCGTGCAAGCGCTAGCGCGGCAGAAGAGCGGCGTATCGGTTGTGCTCGACGATCCGCCGACGTCACGCGTACTCTACGAGCAGAAGAACGTGCTCAACAAGATGAGCGACGAGTACGCCAAAGCGCAATGCAGGAAGTACCTTAAGGAGACGACGCAAATTCGAGCGTTCCTGTCTGCACCGGAAAACCTTGACCTGCTGCGCATGTACGAATCGGTGGTCGATGAGTTCCAGCTCAAGATCATCGCCAAACGCAAGGACTACCAAGCCTTCGACGAAGCGATGGAGTATTTGGTGGATTTGCTGTTCAATCGCGATCCTGTCCTGCGCCAGCATGCGCACAAGCGCTTGACGCGCGCAGTGCTGTTCTATATGTATTGGAACTGCGATATCGGGGAGGCGGGCAATGCTGAGGCCGACTAAACACTCACATCCCGATCGCACAGTCATCAACGTATCGCTGTTGCTGCTGGTGCGCCTCAAAACGCGCAGGCTCGACGACTACGACAACTTGCGCAAGTATGCCAAGAAATCTGTCATCGGTGGCGACGTACTATTCCTGCCGGCACTAAATTTTCTCTACTTGTTGGGACTGATTGACTATCGTCCCAAGACCGACGCAGTTGAGTACGTAGGGCCAAATGAAGCTATCTAGACTCTATTCGAATAAGCCTGACTTGTTTGATCCCGTGGAGTTCGTGCCGGGACTGAATGTCGTCATGGCCGAAATACGCCTGCCAGAAAACAGGAACAAGGATACACACAACCTCGGCAAGACAACGCTGGGACGCGTGCTCGACTTTGGCTTTCTAGCAGTGCGTGATGCTAAGTTTTTCTTGTTCAAGCACCTCGACCTGTTCAAAGATTTCGTGTTTTTCTTAGAGATCGAACTGATGGACGCCTCCTATGTGACCGTGCGTCGCAGCGTCGATGAGGCGAGCAAAATCAGCTTCAAGAAGCACGAGGTCAGCCGTCAAGATTTCACCTCCTTGTCAGCGACCGAATGGGATCACCTCGATATGCCGTTTGAGCGGGCGCGCGACATGCTGGACAGTCTGCTCGACTGGCGTGCCCTCAAGCCATGGTCTTACCGTAAGGGGCTGGGCTATCAACTTCGCTCACAGGATAATTATGGGGATGTGTTCAATTTGAATGCTGTGTCCCAGCATTCTTATTGGAAACCCTTCGTCGCGCATATCCTCGGATTCAATTCAAAGCTGGTGGACAACCATTATGCAAAAGAACACGAGATCGAACAGAAGAAAACGACAGAGGCAACTGTAAAAAATGAGTTGGGCGGCTCAATCGAAGATATCAGTAAGATTGAAGGTATGTTGCTGCTCAAACAGCAAGAAGCAGAGAAGAAGCAAAAATTGCTTGATGCCTTCGATTTTCGTACGCAAGACAAGGATCGGACTAAGCAACTGGTTGATGAGATTGACGAGGGTATCGCTGCCCTCAATGCCGAACGCTATTCGTTGAACCAGAACAAGAAAAAGATACTCGCTTCGCTTGAGGAAGACCAAATTTTGTTCAACCCGGACGAGGCGCAGCGGCTGTTTGAGGAAGCTGGTGTGCTGTTCAAGGACCAGATAAAGAAGGATTTTCAGCAGCTAATTGCCTTCAACCGGGCGATTACAGACGAGCGTTGCAGATACCTCCAAGAAGAGCGCAGCGAAGTCGAGGCAGAACTGAAGCGCGTCAATGCCGAACTCAACGTCTTGGGTAAACGACGCTCCGATACCTTGTCGTTCCTAAGCGGCACTGATGTATTCATCAAATACAAGCATCTTTCCGACGAGATGGTGACATTGCGGGCCGACATTACCTCGCTGGAGCGTCAAAGAGGTTTCCTTCATCGCTTGCAGGAATTGCGCACCGATATCCGCGCTTTAACCGAAGAACGCGGTCACTTGCAGACGCAGATTGAAGTTGATGTCGAGCAACAAAACTCGGATAAGAGTAGTCTGTTTTCTTCTATACGGCTGTTCTTCAGTGAGATCGTCGAGGACGTGATTGACCGCAAGGCTCTGCTCAGCGTATCGCCGAACCAGTGGGGGCACTTGGAATTCAAAGCCGAGATTCTTGACGAATCAGGAAATGCCACAAGCGCTGACCTAGGCCACACTTACCGCAAGCTGCTGTGTATTGCTTTCGACATGGCCGTGCTGCGTGCTCATCTCAATGATAAGTTTCCACGTTTCGTCTATCACGATGGCGTGTTTGAATCGCTCGACGACCGCAAGAAGGAGAACCTGTTGGCGGCCATCCGTCGATATGCCGACCTTGGAATTCAGCCTGTAATTACTTTGATTGACTCTGATTTGCCGAATCGAAATGAGGACGCTGGTTCGGTATTTAGTGAGAACGAGATCGTGCTGACCCTACACGATGAAAATGAGCGGGGAAGATTATTTAAGCTGCGTGCTTGGTAGGCTGTCAACGCGCAGTACTTTCTACTTCATGGATTATTTCATTGCCTATCCCTTCTCAGCCAGCCTCGCCAGACTTACCGGCGATGAGCAAAAGTCCGCCCAGATCGCCATGCGCGGGCTGCAAGTAAGCGATTCAAGTACCAATGCCAAGTCATGACCGAACCCACACAATTCCTGATCTACCAAAGCGAAGACGGCGCCACCCGCATCGACGTGATGCTGGAGGCGGAAACCCTGTGGCTGAGCCAGAAGCAGTTGACCGAGTTGTTCGGCAAGGCCAAGGGGACGATCAGCGAGCACATCAAACACATTTTCGAGGACGGCGAGCTGGATGAAAATGCAGTTGTTCGGTTTTTCCGAACAACTGCCGCCGACGGGAAACAGTACGAGGTTGCGCACTACAACCTGGACATGGTACTGGCCTTGGGCTTCCGGGTGCGCAGCCCGGTTGGCGTGCGTTTTCGCCAGTGGGCCAACGACAAACTGAAGGAATACATCGTCAAGGGCTTCGTGCTGGACGACGAGCGCCTGAAGAATCCCGGCAAGGGGCGGGATTATTTCGACGAACTGACCCGCCGCCTGCAAGACATCCGCACCAGCGAGCGACGTTTTTACCAGAAAATCACCGACATCTACGCAACCAGCGTGGATTACGACGCCAGCCATGCGCTCACCCAAGCGTTCTTCGCGACAGTGCAGAACAAGGTGCACTATGCCTTCACGGCTAGACCGCCGTGGGCGTCGCCAAGAATTGCCTGACTGAAGATGAGCTCCGTGCGCTCAATAATCTAGCCGAGCAATACCTAGTTTTTGCCGAAGGGCAGGCGGCACGGCGCATTGCCATGACCATGCAGGACTGGATCGGCAAACTGGAAGGCTTTTTGACCCTGAACGACCGCGAGATTCTGCAAGGCGCCGGTAAGGTTTCGGCGCAGCTGGCAAAAACCCTCGCCGAACAGGAGTTCGACAAGTTTCGTGTGTTGGACGACCAGCGCTTCGAGTCGGATCTCGACCGTATGCTGAAGCAGTTGTCGGAGAAAAATCCCTAGCCGTAACCGTCAAATTGACGTCGTCATGTCAGCGCGAGTAGAATCGCGACGTTTTCATTAACAAGGCCATCACCTTGGACAGTCCCAGTTGTAAATATTTTGCAGTCAGTAGTGCCTCCTAGCGGTTTCCCGTTTCAAAGCTCTCTTTAAAGCTTTGTCCGTTTCCGCTAGGCAATAGCGGAAATCGGATATCCCCGTAGTTCTTCGGCCTTGCGCCTCCGGTGGTTCCTTTTCCAGCAGGTAGATTGCGGCCCACGCAGCCGCTTACGGAGAACATCATGGTCGAAACGAACCAACCGGAAAACTTACAAGAAAACCTGCAGCAAGTCATCGCCTTGCTCAACAAGCACAAGCTGGTGGAAAGCCTGGTGCATAAGCAGGACATGCCCAAGCATGAGCTGATCGAATCGCTGGTGCACAAACAAAACCTGACGAAGCTGCGCTGGATGCTGGATCAGCTCAGCCCCCGGACGATCGCGCGCATCCTGGAGGCATTGCCTGGCGACGACCAGAAGATCGTCTGGCCGCTGGTGCGCGACGAGCGCAAAGAGGAAATCCTGCTGGAAATGTCCGATGCCGTCCGGGTGGAGCTGGTTTCCGATGTAAAACCCCGCAACCAGAGCATGATGATCCGGGTCTTCGATCTTCACGAAGGACGCTTGCGGCAGATCCCCATCGAGAGCCGGGAAGACCTGGCCCAGGCCAAACCGATCTGGATCGACCTGGTGACGCCCGAGGAAGAGCAGTTGGTCTGGGCAAGGGACATCTTCGGGGTGGAATTGCCCAACCCCAAGGACTTGACCGACCTGGAGACCAGCGCCCGCTATTACGTCGAAGAGAACGGGGAGGTGCATCTGCACTCCGACTTCCTTCTCGATCGCGAGAAGGAGTCGCGCAACGTGCCGGTGGCGTTCATCCTGAACAAGGAAACGCTGTTTTCGGTGCGCAGCGAGGAACTCCCGGTGTTCCGCCTGCAGCGTTTGCGCGCCCGATCGCAGTCGGGATACGTGTCGGAGGCCAAGGATGTGCTGCTCGATCTGTTGGCCGCCGACGTGGAATATTCGGCCAATGCGCTGGAAGATGTCTACGCCGAGCTGGAGGAAGTGGGGCGGCAGGTGCTGCGTTCCCACATCACCGACGAAGAGGCCGCAAAGATCCTCGCGGCCATCGCCGAAGCAGAGGATCTCAACGGGCGGATTCGCCGGAATGTGCTGGATACCCGGCGCGCCCTGTCTTTTTTGATGCGCGGCAAATTTCTGTCGGAAGTGCAGCACGAGGATGTGCGCGAGATTTTGCGCGACATCGAATCGCTGGACGGCCACACCGCGTATTTGTTCAACAAGATCAACTTCCTGATGAATGCGACGGACAGCTCCGTCAACATCAACCAGAACAAGGACATCAAACGCCTGACGGTGATCAGCGTGGTTTTCATGCCGCTCAATGTGTTGGCCGGCATCGGCGGGATGTCCGAGTTTTCGATGATGACACAGGGAATCCCCTGGCCGTTTGCTTACGGCAGTTTTGCGATTGGCCTGGTCGCCATCGGCTGGATGACTTTCGTCGGTTTGCGCTTCTTCGAAAAACGCAAAATACAATTACACCGTATGGCAAGCCGCAGGATTTAACCGAAAGCTCGCGTAGCGCGACCGCCTCTCAGGTGGGGTCGCCGGGTTCCTGAGTTTCGGCAGGTAACGAGGGCTCGGCCAACATGGCACGCCGGCTCTCCGGCGTTTCCAGGCTGATGCGCCCCAGCGCGCCGCTGCGGTAATCGGTCAACAGCACCAGCGCGGCCCTTTCCAGATCGGGTTCGCCGCCCTTGAGACGCAGGGCGCGCCGCCTGGCGACGGCCTCGATTACCCCCGTCGCATCCAGCCCGTCAACCGCACAGCCGTAACGGGCGGCGAGCAGCGTGGAGTAACGGGCGAGCAGGATGCCGGCCAGAAAGGTCGCCACTTCCTCGTCGATCATCGCATTGCGCCCCACCGCGTTGCAGGCGGCCAGCATGTAGCCGTCGCTGGGCGGGTCGATTTTCGGCCACAACATGCCGGGCGTGTCGATCAGCGTCATCCGCTCGTTCAGTTCGATGCGCTGCTGGTTCTTGGTCACCGCCGGTTCGTCGCCGACCGCCGCCACCCGGCGCTTCAGCAATGCGTTCATCAAGGTGGACTTGCCGACGTTGGGAACGCCCATGATCATCATGTGCAACGGCTTGAGATTGGTGCCGCGATGGGGTGCGAGCGTCTGGCACAGGCCGGGAATCCTGGTGACATCGCCCGGCTTCTTGCTCGACAGCGCCACCGCCTTGACGTCCTTCTGGGCATTGAAGAAGTTGAGCCAGGCCTGGGTGGCGGCGGGATCGGCCAGATCGGCCTTGTTGAGGATTTTCAGGCAGGGGCGCTGACGGTGCAGGCGCAATTCGCGAATCATCGGATTGCAGCTGGCCTCGGGAATGCGGGCATCCAGCACCTCGATCACGACATTGACCATCTCCAGGGTTTCGGCGGCTTTTTTGCGGGCCGAAACCATGTGGCCGGGAAACCAGTTAATAGACATTCTTGATCAACTACCTAGGCAAAAGCGCATTTTACCCCTTGCGGCGCGGAATCATGGAGAATACCGGCGGATGAACTCACACAACAACCCGGCCGATAGCCCGGCCGCCACTTGCGACACCTGCATGGCCTGCTGTTGCAAGCTGGAAGTGCTGCTGATGGCCGGCGACGACATCCCGTTCGAATTAACCGAGCAGGATCATTGGGGCGGCTGGGTCATGGCGCGCCTCGACGACGGCTGGTGTACCGCGCTGGATAGAAGCACCATGCTGTGCAAGATTTACCAGCGCCGGCCGCTGGTGTGCCGGGAATACCAGGAAGGCGAGGGTGATTGCCTGGTGGAGCGCTTGCAGTTTTTCGGCGCGGATCAGTCGGCCCGCTTCGCGCGAAAATAAGTGGTGTTGTCGTAAAATTCCGCGGATTCGTTGTCCGCCCACCAACCCGGCACGCCCAGCAGCGGCACCGGGGTGTAGCGCAAGGAAGCCGGCTCGCCCAGCCTTGCCGCCAACAGCTTGTCCAGGCCGGCCAGCTGCGCTTCCGGCGCAGCGGCGAGGAACCCGGCATCCACCGGCAGCACCAGCCCGTGGCCGGTCAGGCCGATATAGGGATGGAGCGCCTTTTCGAAGAGCGAGTGGCCGAACACGAAGAATTTCATCGAATGCAGCACCGCCTCGCGCCGCTGCCAGAACAACTCTTTCCACCGGAAGTTTCCCAGCAATTCCGCCAGCTCCGGGTCGGCGCACGCCACCGCCACCCCGCTTTCGTCGAAGAGGGTCAGCGCGTGCCGTGCCGGATGGCGGTTCTGCCCGGCGACCTGGGTCACCGCGGCATGGTAATGACGGTCGGTAATGGTCGCCTTGGCATGGGGATAGGCCAGCCAAGCCAGTGCATTGAACAGGTCATGCCAATTCTCGGTACGGGTCTGCACTTCGCCGCGCAAATGGATGCGCGGCTCGTAGTGTTCCTCGAAACAGGCCGGTTTGGCGCCCTGCGGGACAAAGCGCAGGGGTTTCCCGCTGGCGGTGATGATCTGGCGGGTTGGCTGCAACGCCGCCAGCGTGGGCCATCCTGGCCCGCGCAAATGGGTGCCGGCGTGCAGTAGCGGCGCCATCATCTGGGAACGGTCGAGAAAATCCGCCT
>CALMWM010000685.1 GCA_937873435.1 uncultured Gallionellaceae bacterium | reverse complement strand
GCCATCTCCGGCGAGTTCATGCGCATGTTCACCATGATGCCCTTCCGGGTCTATTGCGGTTTGCTGGCAAGCTTTCCCGGCAATTTCTCCACCTACCAGGCACGCAAGGCCGAGATGCTGGCAGCAGAAGCTGTCCTCAACGAAAAATTCGACAAGGTGCTGGCGCAGGAAGAAGTGTGGATCCGCAAAGGCATCCAGGCGCGGCGCACTCGCAACGAAGGCCGAGTACGACGTTTGGAACAGTTACGCCGCGAACGCGCGGCGCGGCGCAACCAGGCCGGCACGGTATCCTTGAATGTCGATGCCGGCGAACGTTCCGGCAAACTGGTGGCGGAACTCGAAAACGTCAACAAATCCTACGGCGGCTTTCCCATCGTCCGCGACTTTTCCGCGCGCATCCAGCGCGGCGACAAGATCGGCCTGCTCGGTCCCAACGGCGCCGGCAAGACCACCCTGTTGCGCCTCATCCTCGGCGAGGTCGAAGCGGACAGCGGCACCGTCAAGCAAGGCACCAAACTGTCGGTGGCCTATTTCGACCAGTTGCGCGAACAGCTTGACGAGGAAGCCACCCTCGCCGACATCATCAGCCAGGGCAGCGACTTCATCGACATCGGCGGCGAGAAGAAACACGTCATCAGCTACCTCGGCGATTTCCTGTTCCCGCCGCAGCGTGCCCGAGCCCCGGTGAAATCGCTCTCCGGCGGCGAGCGCAACCGGTTGCTGCTGGCACGCCTATTCACCCGCCCCGCCAACGTGCTGGTGCTCGATGAGCCAACCAACGACCTCGACATCGAGACCCTGGAACTGCTCGAAGAACTGCTGCTCGACTATAACGGCACGCTTTTCCTGGTCAGCCACGACCGCGCCTTTCTCGACAACGTGGTGACCTCGGTCATCGCTGCCGAGGGCGACGGAAAATGGCGCGAATACGCCGGTGGCTACCAGGACTGGGTACGTTGCCGCGCAGCAGCAAGCGATGCGGAAAAGAAACCTACCGAGCCATCCAAGCCCAAGCCTTTGAGCGAAAAACCCGCCGCCAAGATCAAGCTGAGTTTCAAGGAAATCCGCGAACTGGAAGCCCTCCCCATCCAAATCGAAGCACTGGAAAAAGAGCAGGGAGAAATCGGCAAAAAACTTGCCGACGGCAATCTCTACCGTAGCACGCCGGACGAAGCCAAACGCTTGCAACTGCGCCATAGCGAAATCGACGATGTCCTGCTGGCAAGCATGACACGCTGGGAAGAATTGGAGGCCAAGCAGAAAGGCATCTCTCGATGAAACCATGGCTAGTCTGCCTGGTCGTTCTGGCAAGCTGGGCGCAGGCAGCACAAGCAACCCCTCCGCCCTCTTTCCAGGCGCTGGTGGACGCCACCCCCATCGGCGGCACGTTACGACCTGCACCCGGCATTTATGCCGGGCCGACAACCGTGAACAAACCGATGACCATCGACGGCGGCGGGAAAGTCACCCTGGACGGCGGCGGCACCGGCTCAGTGCTCTTCCTCGCCACCAGCGGCGCCACGGTACGTGGCCTGATTCTGCAAAACACCGGTCAATCCCATGACCGGCTGGACGCCGCCATTACCATCAGCGGCGACGATAATCGCGTCGAAAACAACGTTATCACCAACTCCCTGTTCGGCATCCACCTGAGACAAGCCAATCGCAACCTGGTGAAACACAACCGTATCAGCTCCAAACATGCTGAAGCCTCGTTGCGTGGTGACGGCATTCGCATCTGGAACAGCGTGGAAAACCGCATTGAGGACAACGACATCAACGAAGTACGCGACCTCACCGTCATGAACTCGCCGCGCAACCGAGTCACCGGCAATTCGATCCGCAATGCACGCTATGCCATGCAGTTCGTTTTTTCCCCGCACGCCTTGGTAGAAAACAACTCGCTTTCCAGCAACATCACCGGCATCGTGCTGCTGAACTCGGATAGCGCGATCATTCGTGGCAACCGCATTTCCCATTCGATGGAAACCAGCAGCGTCGGCGTTGCCGTCAAGAAAAGCGGCGAAGTCATCGTGGAAGGTAACGAAATCGTACATTGCGCAGTCGGCGTGCTGACCGACTCACCGTTCAATCCCGAAGAAAAACTCATCCTGCGCAACAACCGCATCGCCCACAACACCACCGGCATGCAATTCTACGGCGAACGCGGCGGCCATATTATCCACGGCAACAGTTTCGAAAAAAATCTCTCGCAAGTGGTAGTGTTCGGCAGCGGCAACGCTACGGATAACGACTGGCGGGGTAACTACTGGGATGATTACCAGGGATTCGACCGTAACCAGGACAATATCGGCGACAAGCCCTACGAACTCTATGCCTATGCCGACAGAATCTGGATGGAAACGCCCATGGCACGTTTTTTCCGAAATTCGCCGGTACTGGAACTGCTCGACTTCCTCGAACGCCTCGCCCCCTTCTCAGCACCCGACATGCTGCTGCGCGACCAGGCGCCGCTATTTCACAGACCGAAATAGCGGATAAACCGCTGGCTTCATCACACCATCCTGGCTTGACCAATACACGCTACAGCCACCGTCGTAATCCGGCATCGCAAAGCTCGTTTTTTCAAAAACACCTTCAAAATACTTATTATTTATCAAAATGTTATACGTGACATTGGAAATATTCCATCACCCCCCATTGTCCAAAAGAAACATTTCCCCTATAATGCGCGCTTTCTTAACGCGCCCGTAGCTCAGCTGGATAGAGTACTTGGCTACGAACCAAGGGGTCAGGAGTTCGAATCTCTTCGGGCGCGCCATAAAATAAGGGCTTACAGCGATGTAGGCCCTTTCCATTTGTATCATAGAATCGCATCTGTATCATAGATTCCTCACCGCAACGGTTTAACCATCTCTGGTTTGCGCCGGTAAACACGGTACGTCACCCGACTATCAGCATGAGTTAGAAGCTGCCTGGCGTGATCCAACGAGCTGGCATCACTGGCGCATTTTGCCCTGATATCGCGTTCGGTGAATCGTTCGGTTACTTTGGTTTCCGCCAGCACCCGATCCATGTATCTCCCCCACATCGAATCCCAGCCGTTCGCCTTGCCCTCTTCATTCACATAGCATTTTCCACAGCGATTGCAGAACAGGAAAGGCGATAGCACCGGGCGCACCGCCTTGGCAGCATCTACCGCCGCAGGCAACGATAAGGCTTCGACAAGCTCCCAATCCGCGACGTACCGGGTTCGCGGCTTCTCCCCTTCAAGCCGGACTTCTCCTTTGAACGGATGCCGGTTGATATAGCCCTATTCGACTGCCTTGGTGAAAGCATGACTCAATACCTCAATTTCCCGGTGCGCAGCAACTTTTGCCTTTCGTTTATCGACATACTGGTAAATGTGCCTTGGCTCCAGTGCTGCCATTGGCATTTCACCGAATACCGGGAATAATTTTTTCAGCGCATAGCCGTTACTTTCGCGGGTGGCGGGC
>CALMWM010000684.1 GCA_937873435.1 uncultured Gallionellaceae bacterium | reverse complement strand
CCACCGAAGCTTCACGCACTGCTCCGCGTTCGTCGATCAGCAGCTTCAAGGTCACGAATCCTTCGCCATCTGTCGTGCCGTCCGGGTAATCAGGCCTGATCGGCAAAGCTGCTGCCGGATGCACGTCCAATTGCTTCGCGGTGTAATAGGTCGGGTCTTCGAGCAGGGGAATGTCGAGGGCGGGCAGCGGAGATGCCGCCGCCGGGATCAAAGCATGCGGCGACGGCGCGGCAGGCCGCTCGTGTTGATCGACATCGCTTGCCGGCTCCGGCGAACCGGATCGTGGCGGCGGCTCTGCCGCGACTTCCGCTCGCTGCCGGGCGACTGCGGGCCGTTCCGCGAGAGTCACTTGCAAGATACGCGACGGCGGCGGGCGCGGCACCGGCCTGACCTGCACCAGAAACAGCAACGCCAAATGCCATGCCAGCGACAGCACCAGCGCCAGGATCAGGCGGGCCTGAACGGGCTGGATTTCGGGGAGATCGAAGGCTTTCAGTTCATCGGGCTGCATTCGCCGGAGTATAGCGGCGAATCGAATTACCGGGGAACCGTGACGAACCCCAGCTTACTGATGCCGGCGCGCTGCACCGCCGCCATCACCTGGGCGACCCGGCCGTAGCGCACGCTCTCGTCGGCGTGGATCTGCACGTTGAGTTCGGGATTCTGCGCCAGCAGTTTTTTCAGTTCGTCTTCCAGAATATCGAAGTGGATCACGCGCTGGTCGATGTAAACCGTGCCCTCGGCATTGACGCTAAGCTGCACCGTGCGCGCATCCTTGGGCGGTTCCAGTTTCGCGGTGGTCGGCAATTTCACCTGCACCGCCTGCATCAGCAAGGGCGCGGTGACGATAAACACGATCAGCAGCACCAGCATCACGTCCACCAGCGGCGTGACGTTGATTTCGCTCATCGCGGCCTGTTCGGTTTTATTGCTGAAAGCCATTTTTTAACTCCCGTGATGGGTTAGTGGGTGATGAGTGATGGGTAAGAGGTGATGGATGGTTGTGTCGCTGCGCGACAGATTTTTTCATCACTCATTACCCATCACCCTTTACACATCACCCCTCACTCATTCCCCATTCCATAATATGCCTATGAAAATATGCCTATGAACTATTTTCAGTAATGCACCGCTCCCTCCCTTGCGCGCGAAGCGCGCGGGGGAGGGCTGGGGAGGGGGCGTTTGCTTGGTTAATCGCCGGCGCCCCCATCCCAGCCTTCCCCCGCAAGCAGGGGAAGGAGTGGTGCTCATCCGTGGCTGAGAATAGTTCATAGGCACATTCCACAATCACCCAATTACACCACCTTGAAGCCGGCCTTCATCGCCAGATGCAGGAAATCGGTGGCGAATTCTTCCATCTCCGCCACGTACAAACGCATCCGGCGCAGGCCGTAGTTGTAGGCGAGCACTGCGGGAATCGCGGTGGCGATGCCGAAGGCGGTGGCGATCAG
Organism: uncultured Gallionellaceae bacterium; assembly: GCA_937873435.1. Lineage (GTDB taxonomy): Bacteria > Pseudomonadota > Gammaproteobacteria > Burkholderiales > Sulfuricellaceae > JAGXQV01. The sequence goes on along the minus strand of CALMWM010000684.1, from coordinate 6,048 downwards.
CGCTTCGCCGATCGGCCCAGCCACCACGTCCAGTCCCGCCGAACCGGTTTTGCTGATTTCGGTGAGCGCGTGCATGATCCCCCACACCGTGCCAAACAGGCCGACGAACGGCGCCGTCGAGCCGATGCTGGCGAGCACCATCAGGCCGCTTTCCAGACGATGCTGTTCTTTCTGCACCTGATTGCGCAAGCAACGTTCCAGGATGTCCTGCTGATCCCCGCTGTGTTGCAGGTTCTGCTCGCCGCCCTTGTGGATGTCGCGCACGGCGGCGAACCCGGCCTGGCACAGGCGCGCCAGCGGCCCGTCAGCCTGGGACGCGACGCGCTCGGCCTCCTGCAAGCCCTTGGCGTTCCAGAACGTTTCGCGAAACGCGCCGTTCTGCCGGGACAGCGTGAACTGCAACCAGCCTTTCATCACGATCAGAGTCCAGGTCAGCACCGAAAAGGCGACCAGCAACCACAATGTCCCGTTGACGATGGCGGAGGTAGAACCGAACATAAAAATTTTCCTTTCTGAAAATTAGTTTTTAGTTTTGAGTGTTTAGTGCTGAGTTAAGGTCGCCGCTACACGGCGTCTCAATAACATGTGCAAAGCGCATTCCGCAATTCAACACTAAGCACTCAAAACTGTCCTCAATTATCCAGCTTGAACGTAATCGGCACTTCCACCCACGCCGTCACGGCTTGGCTGCCGCGCTTGGCGGGGACGAAACGCCATTTTTTGACCGCTTCGAGCGCAGCCTGATCGAGCGAATCCGCGCCGCTGCTTTTCTTCAATTCGGCGCGCAAACAGCGCCCTTCCGCCGAAACCTCGGCCTGGATCAGCGCCGTACCCTCGATGCCGCGCCGCCGCGCCATCATCGGATAAGCCGGCGGCGGATTGCTCAAGTAGGCGGCATTGTAGCGCGGCAGTTCGAGCACCGGTTCCGCTGCCGGGCGCGGCGACGGTGCAGGCGGCGCGATGACCGGCGGCGGAGGCGACAGTTTGACTTCCTCGACCGGGGCCGGGGGCAGTTCCGGCGCATCCGCCGCTTGCGTACGCAGCACCGGCAAGGGTTTCGGCGGACGTTCCGGCTGGCGTTGCGGCTGCGGCTTGGGCGGCTCGGGACGGGGTTGCGGCGGCTCGACGCGGGGCGGTTCCGGCGGCGGCAACAACACCGCGTTGATCACCGGCAAGGGTTGCGGACGCGTCGTATCGCTCTTGAAATGCGTCATTCCCCACCAGACGGCGATGTGCAGCGCCAGCACCAGACTCAGGGACGGCAACCAATTGCGGCTTGCATCTTGTTGCGGCATTGCGGACAGAGCAAAAATTTCGGAAGTCCCTGGAATAGCACAAGCAGGCGCCTGACCCCGATAGCCACTAGCACCGCCGCCGCGCCCCAGCGCAGCCAGATCCCCAGCCATTGCCGGCCCTCGCGCAGGGTTTGCCCGAACAAGCCGAGCAGCGGCACGATCACCAGCAAGGGCGTCAGCGCCGCACCGAGGCCGAAGGACAAGCCGTAGCCTGCTCCCGCCCCGGCGCCGCCCGACAGCGCGCACGCGGCCAGCAGCGAGGCCAGCGGCGCACAGGGTGTCAGGCTGAGCGAAAAGCCGAGCAGGAAGGGCGGCATTCCGGCACCGTTGCGCGCCGCGCCGCACGCGCCGCTGCGCTGCGACGGCAACAACAGCCACACCCCGGCGGCGATGCTGGCGACGCCGACGAAAAGGTTGCCGACGCCGCCGCTCAAGGCCTGGGTCAACCACGCCCCGAGCGCGCCGGCCAGAGCACCGAGCAGGCTATACGCGGCTATCCGACCGAGCAGGAACACTCCGGTATCGAGCAGCGCGGCGCGGTTGCCGCCGCCGCGCCCGAGGATCCAGGTTCCCATGAACGGCAGGCAGGTCACGGTGCAGGCGGTCAGCCCCATCGACAGGCCGAGCAGCCACACCCCGAACAGCGTCACCTGTTGCGGCACGCCCGCCGCGGCGGGAAGGATCGCCTCAAGCATTTTCCGCCCCGCTCGCCGCCGGGCGCGACGCGGCAGGCGGCTTGAGCGTGCCTTCCGGCATTTCGCCCTTCATGCGCTGCTTGTAGTACTCGCGGTTGGACTGGAATAGCGTGAGCGGCCCCCATTTCATCTGGATCACCCCATCGTCCGGGCAGAACTCGACGCAGCGCCCGCACAGCGTGCAGTCCTCGTGGTAAGCCTTGGCTCCGTGCTCACGGGCGATCTCGTGGATGTCCATCGGACAGGCCTTGGCGCAGATGCCGCACTTGCCGCACTTGTCGTGTTCCTTCTTCACCAGGCGCAGCGGCGACAGGCGCTGGAACGCGGCATTGAAGCCGAGCATCGGGCAGATCCGGCAGAACGGCTGGCGCAGCGCGAACGCCGCCACCAGGGTAAAGCCGATCAGGGTGTTGGCGATGGCGCCCAGCGCGAAGGCAATGCCGTCGCCGCTGCGCAAGGCCAGCTGCTCGGTGCTGCCGGTGAGCAGGGTGGTGGCGATGCGCGACGGGCAGATGTCGCAATACGGGTTGCCGAGGCTGTGCGGCGTCACGCCCAGGCCGGTCAACAGCGGCAAGAGCAACACCAGGATCACCACCATCAGCCATTTCACCGGCCTCACCTTGCCGACGTTGCCGTTATCAAAACGGCGTAGCGGCAAATTGAGGCGCCGCCCGAGCTTGCCGATCAGTTCCTGCAAGGTGCCGAGCGGACACACCCAGCCGCAGAACGCCTTGCTCAACACGAAGAAAAAGGCGAAAAAGGTCAGCAGCGTGAAGAACAGCGGCACCACCATTTGCAGCGTGAACTGCTGCGCCTTGACGATGGCCTCGCCGACGCGGTGGTGCAACTGGTGCTGAGTCGGAATCAGCACGCAGTAGGCGCCGTTCTGCTGATCGTAAGCGCAGGACAGGGCGGGCAGCGCATTGGAGATTTTTTCCGCCATGTAGTAGCCGACCAGATTGGAACCGTACACCGTCACCAGCAGCATGACGATTTGCACGGCCAGACGGAAGCGGCCCAGGGTGGGGAATAGGGTTTTCAGCATTTTAAATTCACCTCGACTATTTTTCTCTCCCCCAGCCCCTCTCTCGCCAACCCTCTCTCCAACTCTCTCCCGGAGGGAGAGAGGGCGTTCGTCCCCTCTCCCACTTGTGGGAGAGGGTTAGGGAGAGGGCTCCGGGGAGGGGTGCGCGACAGCGCGGGAGAGGGCATTAATTACTGGGACGATTTCTCGCCATTGCTCTTCTTGCGCCGCAGCAGCGGTGTGGCCAGCAACATGCCGAACGCGCCGAAGCCCAGCCCGGCCCACAGGTTCTTGCCGCGCTCAGCATCGGGCGAATAGCTGTAGTTGAACGCGGTCAGGTAATGCTTGCTGCCGTCCTCGTGCTCCACCGCCAGCACGAACTTGGCGCGGCGCGGCCCGCCGTGATGGCCGCCGCCCTTGCCCGGCTCCTCGGCTTTGAAGTCGTAGGGGAACAGCACCGTCGCGATCCCGTCGGCGTCGCTGGTAAAGGCGATCCGGCTGCCGAATTCGGTTTCCAGCATCAGCTTCTTGCCCGCCAGCGGCTTGCCCTGGTAACGCAGCAGGAATTTCCACTTCTCGCTTTCGCGGTAGCTACCGTGCTCGCGAGGCAAGGGCTGGGGAACGATTTCCAGATCGTGCTTGGCTTGCAGCAGCAGCGCGGTCGGCGCCGCGCCGGGATTGCTGAAAAAAGTCGCGGTGCTCGCCACGCTGACCCGTTCTTCGTTCGCTTCGCGCGCGGTCACCCAGTAGTAGTTGCCGTTCTTCGACGAAACCGGTTCGACCCGGGTACCCCCGGCTATCGTGGGTACCTGGCGGCGTAGTTGCTCGGGAGAGCCGTCCGGCGCATACACGTCGAGCACGTCGGCGGCGATATTCCGCAAGTCCAAGGTGTTGCCGCCGCGTTCGCCGCGCGGCGCCATCACCGGCAGGATCAGCGGGTAGCGGGTCCACTCGCGGCTGGCGCGCATTCCCTGACGGCTTTCTCCACCCGGCGGACCGGCGCCCTCCTTGCCATCATGATTGCGATGCTCATGTTCCATCCCCGGCGTCATGGCAGGACGTTCCGCAGCCCAGCCCGACAGCGGCAACAGCGCGAGTAGCGCCGTTGCCGCTATATTTACGATCGATCGCATAGGTTTCCCCTTCCTCAGAATGTGGCTGCCACGCCGGCAGTCCAGGTGCGCGGACGCCCGACGATGATCGAGGGGTCCTGGGCGTTGTATACGCCGTCGTAGATGCCTGTGACGTAGTTCCCTTGATCGCCGGTGCCTCTTGCGGTCACCCAGTAGCTGCGGTCGAACAGGTTGTCCACCCGGGCGAAAAGCGCCCATTTGGCGCCCTTGACCGGCCCGACGTTCTTGAGGTCGTAGTTGGCGAGCAGATTGAACAAGGTGCGACCAGGGATTTTTTCCTGGTTGACTTCGTCTGCCCACGCCCACGACTTGGCATCCATTTCCAGGCCGAGGCGGAACGCCTGGTTGGCTTGCCAGTTCAGCGTGGTGTTCAACTGGTGGGTGGATACGCGCGGGATATGGCGCCCGGTATTGTTGTAAAGCAACGACTGCGGGTTGCTGACGTAGGGGCTGCCGATCGGCATGTAGAAGGTGTCGTACTGGGTGAAGTACGCGCTGATGTAGGTGTAGGCCGCATCCACGAAGAACTCGCGCTTGCGGTCGCTCTTCAGCGACAGTTCGAAGCCGCGATTCAGCGCCCCGCCGATGTTGTCGTATTTTTCCTTGACCACGCCGGCTACGCCGTATTGGCCGGTGGAGGCCATGATGAAATCCTTGCGCTCGATCTGGAACAGCGCCGCATCCACATCCAGCCCGACCCCGAACAGGGCGCTCTTGCTGCGCACCCCGAGCTCCATGTTGAGCGCTTGCTCGGGCTTCAGGTTTTCGTTGTTTTCGGTCTTGCCGTTGGGGGACAGGCTGCCGCGATACAACTGATCGACCGTCGGCGCGCGGAACCCGGTGGACAGGTTGCCGTAAAACGACAGCGCGTCGTTTGCGGCGTAATTGGCACCGCCGCGCCAGGAGCTGACGTCGAACGACTTGTTGCGCAAAAAGCCGCTGACGTTGGCCCCGACATCCGAGTTGTAGAAGCTGCCGGAGGCGTAATCCAGGGCGATGCTGTCGTAGCGCCCGTTGAAGGTTAGCGTCCATTGTTTGGCCGGGATGAATTTGATTTCGCCGTAGGCGGCGTTGACGTTTTCGTCGGTCGCATCGTTGGTCAGCACCGACCCCGCGCGCATCACGCTGGTGCAGGTTTTGCGCCGGTAATCGTAGGTGCTGCAGTAATCCACCTTGGCGGTGTTGAGGTTCTGGTAGGTGTTGCGGCGTATGTCCACGCCCGCCAGCCAGCCCAGGCCATCCTGGCCGGAGCGCCACTCCGCCTTGATGCCGCGCTGGTCCTGGTGGTAATCGTTGTTGGTGGCATACGCATTGACGTCGTTGTTGACGCTGCCGTCGAGATTCATGCGCTGCGGCGCCGACCAGAAGATCGTGTGATCCTTGTATTCGTAGCCCAACAGCAACAGGTTGCTGTGCGGGTTGTAGCTATTCGAATAGGTCAGGTTGAGCTTTTGCAGGTCTACGTCGAACTTGCGCGCATAGTCCCTGCCGATGATCCCGGTCGGGTCGAGCTCGGCCTGAATCGCGCCCTTGACGCTGCCGTGTTTGTCCTTTTCCCGCCGGGTCTTCTCGAAACCCAGGGTCAGGTCGCTGGTGTCGCTGAGATAAAAGCTGACGTTGCCGTTGACCGACTGGTTCTGGTAGCCGGACTGGTAATAGTAATCGTCCGATTCGCGCCTGGAGACTTGCAGGTGGCCGCTGCCCATCTCACCGGAGAAACCGGCGCGGGCGATTTCCTTGTTGAAACCGTATGAACCGGCCTCCGCGCCAAAAGTATAGCCGGCGTATTTGGCGCCGCGCTTGGTGGTGATGATCACCGCGCCGGCCAGCCCGTCGTCGCCGAACATGTAGGACGCGCCGCCCTTGATCACCTTGATCGACTCGGTGTTGTCGAGGTCGAT
>CALMWM010000683.1 GCA_937873435.1 uncultured Gallionellaceae bacterium | reverse complement strand
TAGACACCACCGTGCGCGCCCTCCACCCCGAGACCATGCCGCGCGTGCTGGTCAGCGACACCGTCGGCTTCATCAAGAACCTGCCGCATGGGCTCGTTGCGTCGTTCAAATCGACGCTCGAAGAGGCGCTTGATGCGTCGCTATTGCTCCACGTCATCGACGCCAGCGATCCCGGCTATGAACGGCAGCGCGAGGTGACCGACACGGTGCTCAACGAGATCGGCGCCGAGGCCGTGCCGCGCTTGCGCGTCTTCAACAAGATCGACCACGTCGGCGACGCAGCGGCGCAAGCCGAACGTGAAGCGGCACTGCGCGCGCAGTACCCCGATTGCATCGTGATGAGCGCGCGCCGCAGCGGCGATGTCGCGACACTACGCGCGGCGATAGTCGCATTTTTTCAGCGCGACCGCGTCGAGGCCGAGCTTTTCCTGCCCTGGTCGGCACAGCAATTGCGCGGGGAAATCTTCGCGCGCTGCGAGGTGCTGGAGGAGCGCGCTGACGGCGAAGGCGCGTTCTTGCGCATACGCGGCGAGAGTGGGGCGGTGAAGGACTTGTGCGAGCGGTTCGGCCAAGAGCGATGAATTTCGATTAACCTAACTCTGGCTCGACCATGCACGGAGTGTCAGATGAGCATGAACCTGACTTGAAGGGCTGAAATGTGCCAGAAGGAGACGTTGCAAAGAACAGTGTTTTCAGGCACGGACAATCTTTTCAATCACAGTTTCGTGTTGTTCTTATTCGTGCAGGGACTAATCAAAGCTGCGATAATCCGCAGTCGAAGCTGGCTTCGAGGAATCCAAGGCTAGTACGTTAATGGACAACTCTAAGGAAGAACATGAGCGAAAAGCAAGAAAAGACATATCTCCTGAAATTCCTTGAGCCTCTCAAGGTGTGCAAGCGATATAAGCCTAAGTTTGGACAAGGTAACAAAGAAGAAGGCTTGAGTCTAAGTCAGTTCCACAGTCTATATTCCGCTGATCCGTTCTATGCTTGGTGCGGCCTCAACTCTGACCTGATGTACGCAGCACACAAAGCCGCTGGAGGTATGACTTCAGTCTACCGACAAATTGGGAAGGGCTGTGAGAATCTTTTTCGCGAAATCATAATTGATGCTACTGGATATGGCGACCGCGCGTTCGCAGGGTGGTCTTATAAGACAAAAACCAGCGCAAACAAAGAAAAAACACTTTCGCTCGATGGCCGACTTGAACTTGCTCAGATACAAAACATCAAGGTAAAGACCAACGTCAATCGTTGGATAAAAGACTATTGTGCGCTGCTTGGAGCAGAGGCCCCCAAGCACGGAGCTGTCTTTGAAGTACGGCAAGGCTACAAAAGCAAAGACAGTAAGCGGCAAAATGCCGATATCGACAATGTCGCGGTTGCCTGGTCACAGGGCTATTTGCCTGTATTCGCTATTTTTTCTGCTCAAATAGATGGTGACTTGGTTTTGCGATATCGCAATAACCGTGCGGGCATTGTGATTGGCGCAACTAGCGGGAGCTCGCAAGAATCGCTATTTACCTTCTGTAAGGACGTGCTGGAGTATGACTTAGCCGATTTTTTTAGGCGAAACTCGGCGCAAATTCAAGCCGAGATGCACGATACCTTGGAACTGCTATTGAATGCTTGATGAACTCGACACAGTCGCACAGCGCGCCGACTACACTTTCAAACACAATCGCAACCTAGGTCGTCACGGTTGGTTGCGTCTCACACCCGCATACTCAGTAAAACTTGTTAAAAACTTACTCAAGGGCGTTCCTGATGATGAGTTAATACTTGATCCATTTTCGGGGACAGCCACGACAGGGCTAACAGCTGCCGAGCATGGCAATCGTGCCATCACGTTCGATATTAATCCTTTTCTTATATGGCTAGGTAACGTGAAATGCCGCAACTATACAGAAGCATATCTGAAAGTCGTGCAACAGACTGCGGACAAAGCATTGTCGAAAGTCGAAGGCAGCCTAAAACGCGAACATTGGCAGCCTGAAATATTCAACATCGAACTATGGTGGTCACCGCACACTTGGAAGGTGTTGTGGGCATTACGAGATTGTCTAGTAAAGGAATTTGGCGAACCCGCCGAAAACCAAGAAGATGGACTCGCTTGGGTAGCATTTTGTCGTTTGATTATCGAGACATCATCGGCTGCATTCAATCACGTATCCATGTCATTTTCTGAAGGCGTGACACATCACGAAGTTGAGCATGTAGTGGAGTTATACAAGGCGATCCTCTGCTATATCTTGCAGTCCTGCGCGTCCCCATTCACTGGGCATGCCAAAGTCATGGAAGTAGATGCCCGAAATATTCCAGACATGGGCATGCGATTTGACAGAGTAATCACCTCTCCGCCATATCCGAACCGTATCAGTTACATTCGAGAGTTGCGCCCTTACATGTATTGGACAAAGTTTTTACAAGAAGCCCGGTCAGCGGGGGAACTCGATTGGAAAGCCATCGGTGGCACTTGGGGTATTGCTACTAGCCGTTTGAACGACTGGAAGCCAGACGTAGAACTTTTGTCTCCTGCATTGTTTGAAACAGTTCAAAGCATAGCTCAAGCAGAATCCAAGAACGGCGAACTGTTGGCAACTTACGTTTTCAAGTATTTCCACGACATGCATTTGCATTTTTCCACCTTACGAGGCGTATTAGCAAACGGTGCAGAACTGCACTATATCGTCGGCAATTCTTCGTTTTTTGGGAATATGGTAGATACCGCTGAGCTAATGTCCGCCTCAATGCGGCGACTTGGATATGAAAATGTTAAGTCTGAGATCATTCGGAAGCGAAACTGTAACAAGGCACTCTACGAATATGATGTTACTGCAATGTGGCACGGATAAGAAATCAAAGAGGCCAGTGCGGGATTAAGTTGCCTATCTCGAATGAACGTCTTCTTCGGAGAAAATCGACAGGCCGCTACGGGTCGAAAGTACGCAGCCGCAAAGCAGGAAAGCATCTCTTCTAGATATGGTCTTCGCACCTATGGCCAGTGACGATTCATACAATAGGGCCGTTCTTGCATCTGGATGCCACCGGCAGCGGAGAGGGCCTGGGCTGACAAAGACGCGCCCACCCCAATTGGCTTTTCGGCCATAATGCCGGACTCGCCATTCGACCTTGCCGGCCCCAAAGATGAGTTCAATTATCCTCTCGACGCTGAACGCGCGTTATTCCCATGCTTCGCTCGGCCTGCGCTACCTGCTGGCCAACATGGGGGCGCTGGAGGCGCAAACCGAGCTGATCGAGTTCATCATCAGCCACAAGCCCGTCGAGATCGTCGAAACCCTGCTGGATAAGCGGCCCGCGATTATCGGGCTGGGGGTCTATATCTGGAACGTGGAGGAGACCACCAAGGTGGTGGCGCTGCTCAAGCAGGTCGCGCCGGATGTGATCGTGGTGCTGGGCGGGCCGGAGGTGAGTTACGAGTATGCCGGGCGGCCCATCGTGGAATTGGCCGATTACCTGATTACCGGCCCGGCCGACCTGGCTTTCGGCGAACTGTGCCAGCGCCTGCTCGCCGGCGAGCGCCCGGCGGACAAGGTGATCGTGCCGCTACCGGTGGCGCTGGAGCGTATCGCGCTGCCGTACCGCTGCTACACCGACCAGGACATCGCTCATCGCTTGGTCTACATGGAAGCCTCGCGCGGCTGTCCATTCAAGTGCGAATTCTGCCTGTCTTCGCTGGACAATGCGGTACAGGCCTTCGACCTCGATGCCTTCCTGGCGGAAATGGACATCTTGTTTCAGCGCGGCGTGCGCCAGTTCAAGTTCGTCGACCGCACTTTCAACCTGAATATCAAGAGCTGTCTGCGAATCCTCGATTTCTTCCTGGAACGGCTGGACGACAAGCTGTTCCTGCATTTCGAGCTGGTGCCGGATCATTTGCCGGAACGATTGCGCGCGGCCATCGCGCGTTTCCCCGCGGGATCGCTGCAATTCGAAATCGGCATCCAGACCTTCGACCCGGCGGTCCAGGAGCGGATCAGCCGCAAGCAGGACAACCTCAAGACCGAAGAAAATTTGCGCTGGCTGCGCGAGCATTCCCACGCGCACATCCATGCCGACCTGATCATCGGGCTGCCGGGCGAATCCGTGGAATGCTTCGCCAGCGGCTTCAATCGCCTGGTCGCACTGGGGCCGGGCGAAATCCAGGTGGGCATCCTCAAGCGCCTGCGCGGTACACCCATCGCACGCCATAGCGAGGCTTTCGGCATTCGCTACAGCCCCGATGCGCCCTACAATATCCTCTGTTCCGACCTGATCGACTTCAAAACCATGCAGCGCCTGAGCCGCTTCGCACGCTACTGGGAGGTCGTCGCGAATACCGGACGCTTCCCGGCAGGCTTGCCGCTGCTGCTCGGCCCCGATCCGTTCGCCCGCTTCCTGGCGTTCAGCGACTGGCTCTACGCCACCACCCGCCAAACCCACCAGATCGCCCTGGAGCGCTTGTTCGACCTGGTCTTCCAATGGTTGACCGGGCCAGCCGGTGTCGACGCGGAATCCGCCCGCACGGCGTTGGGTCGCGATTACCGCGCCAGCGGTGCGAAGGGGTGTCCGAAGTGCCTGGTCACCGACGGCAAGAAGGGCATAGATGTCAATCAGCGTCCAGCTGAATGAGCGAGGAATCATGGCGGTGATCCCACCAAAAGCCAACAGAAAAGAGCAAAGGGGCTGCGATTGGTGGTGCTACAAAGAGCGCCATGTCGTGGAATGCATGTTTGGCAAGCTGAAATGCTTTCGCAGGACTGCGATGCGCTTTGAGAAAAAAGCGATTAATTTTATGGGGATGCTGGCATTTGTCGCCGTTCTTCTGTGGCTCGCTTGAGCAGCGGCAAAATGTCAACAGAGCCTAACTGACGTCCACTATGGTAACTCGTCAGTGATTTTGTCTGTATTCGCTACTGTAGCGGACATTCGCTTTCCAAATCGACACAGCGGCTTCTGGCACTTTAACGTCATAGGCTCAGGCAAATCGGACACCGCCTGCCAGCTCAAGTCAGAATTTCTACAGATTAAAACAGGCTATCCCAAGCCCTCCGCTCCGCCCGGTAATTCATCAATGCCTCGACTATCTGCCGTTTGCGCTGGGCGCGATGCTCGGCGGACTGGATTTGGCGCCAGGCCGGTGCGTGTTCGCCGAAATTGCGGGCTATGTTGTCGATAAAGGCCTGGACTTGCCGCAACGCAACCGCCAAATCGGGCGAACGCAACCACCAGTGCCCGGCGTTGAACACCAGATCATGCAATTGCCGGTTCTTGGCGACGATGGCTACATGCTTTTGTCGGTACAGTGCCAGCAGTTCGGCCTCTTTCCGGGCGATGATTGTCGCGATCACTTCCTGGGCAAAGGGCTGCTTCACATCCGCCTGCTTGACCAGCTCTTCGGTGGAAAACAGCATCAGGTCGCCGAAGAATTGGCGCTCGAACTCGTCGGACAAATCGACGCTTTGCTGCGCTTCGTCCAGTTCCACGCCGGGGCGGAAATCGTCGTCCAGGCCTGCCTCGGTGGTACGGCGGTGCAGGTTGGGCATGTTGAAGGAGGCAAATCGTCCGGCAATCTCGGCGGCGATCAGGCGCCCGGCGGTGGGGCCGGACATGCGCAGGCGCAGGTGTCCGAAGGGGATGATGTACTTCAGCCCGGCGTAGTTGGCAATGTAATTGCCGGGATAAACCGTCCGCGCGGGAGCGAGTTGGGTGAAGCCGTTGCCGTAAGAAAACCAGGTCTTGCGCGTGAGATGTTCGCCGAAGAAGAAGGCGTTGAGCTGCAGGGCGAAATCCTTCAGGCAGGCGTTATGATCGTGCTCGCCTTCGAGCCGGCAAGAGTAGGGAAAGGTCTCAGGCTTTTTTTCGAAGCCGAACAACCCGGCCAGGTCGTGATAGGCGGCATCGCCCGCAACCGGCCCCTGCGCACCGTGAAACTGGCAGGCCTGGTCGCCGGGCAGCGTGGCCAGGCGGGCAAAGAAGGCCGTTACGTCGTCGAGAAAGTTTGCGGTCATCACCGACGGCGAGACGGGCGGGTCGCCCACCAGCTTGCCGGTGAGCATCAGGGTGTCGGTGGTGCGGAATATCTTGTCGATGGCCTGGAAATAGTTCAGCGCGTACACCACCTCTTCGCCGGATTCGGTCTTCCTGTTCACGCAAAAATGCTGGTCGCTGTCGACCAAGTAATACAGCGTCCTGTCCTTGTCTTCCGTCAGTTGCAGGAACTTCAGGTAGCTGAGGTTGCGATTGGCGGCCTGCCCCTTGCGGTAGAACCTTTCCTTGGGCTGGGTGGTGAGCAGGTTGCCCAGCCGTTCGCATTTTTCGGGAGGAAGGGAGTGGAGCAGTTCATATTGTTCGTCCAACCCGAAATGGATGACCTGCAAGCCTTTCCGCTGGTATTCCTCAACCAGCTCCACGTGCCGGCGGATGTTGTTTTCGTCGCGGCTGTCCTCGGCGACGATGACCTTGATCTTGTCCCAGGTGCCGGACGCGTTCCCGCCGTAGTTGAACAGGCTGCAAATCTGGTAAACGCTTTCCAGGCAGGCACGCAGATGGGGCGGGCGATCCGCCACCGGGATGCTCAGGATGAAGGAGTGGCGGTCATCGTTTCCCAGCCGCTGGATCAGCGCTTCCTGCTCGCGGAACAGGGACTGGTAGGCGACCAGCAGCGGGGTGAAGTCCGAACCGGGCGACCACATCGCTTTTTCCAGCAAGGGGTAGCTCTGCTCGTAGAGTTCGATCAGTGCGTCGACGGTTTTCGCGCCCTCTCCCTTGACGGGAGAGGGCAGGGGAGAGGGTGATTCGCCGCAAGATTCACCCCTCTCCCTGTCCCTCTCCCCCAAGGGGCGAGGGGACTTGCTAATTGCGCTTTTCAGCAAGTTCAGCCGTTCGCCAATGTCGTCCAGACCGGGGATGGCGGATCGGTAGCGTGCGACGCAATCCGCCAGGTGCGTAGTCGTGAAATCGGTCATGCGCAACTAGCGTCTTGAGGAATAATTCGGATACGCATCCTGATCGAGCATGATTTCGATGAGGTTGATGCCGCGCCGGAAATCGACCGACTCCAGCTTTGCCAGGTCCTGCTCGCTTTCCACCCGGCAATGCTGGATGCCGAATGATTGCGCCAGCAGCACGTAGTCCGGGTTGGTGAAATCGCAGTCGATGAAACGGTCCTGGTAAAGATGGTGCTGGTTCTTGCGGATCAATCCCATGGTGTTGTTGTTGAACAGGACGATATTCAGCGGGATGTCGTAATTTACCGCCGTCATGATCTCCATCGCGCACATCTGGAACCCGCCGTCGCCGATCATGGCGAACAGGGGCTGCTCGACTTTGCAGCCGGCGCCAATTGCCGCCGGGATGGCGTGGCCCAGCGAGGAGATGCCGGTGTTGGGGTAGAAACGGTCTTTGGCGGACACCCGGTAAAAGTTTTGCGCGAAAACGATGTTGTCGTCGAACATGACCAGGCCGTCCGGAAACTGGCGTTCCAGCCAGCCATAAAAGGCACGCACATGGTCGAACTGGCGGTTGAAAATCGTCTCGCCGGCGGCCTCGGACTGGGCTCGTGCTGCCGCGATGAACGCGGCGATATCCACAGGGCTTTTCGCCGCTACCTCTTGCACCTGAATGGCTGAATCCAGTGCTTGCAGATAGGCGCCGAGGTCGGTATGCACCACCAGGTCGGCACGGAAGACTTTTTCCAGTTGCTGGGCGCTGTTATCCACCTGGATGAGTTTTTTGCCGGCCAACAGATGCTCGTCCCAGACATAGCTGGTTCTTTCGTTGAAGCCCGCCCCCAGCACCAGTACCAGGTCGGCTTCCTGTTCCAGATAGCGCATGGCGTAACCGCTGGAGGTGACGCCGAAGCTGCCCAGCGATAGCGCGCAGCGTTCGTCGATCGCGCCTTTGGCCTTGAGGCTGCTGGTCACCGGAATATTGAGACGTTCGCTGATGCGGCGTAAGTGTTCCTGCGCACCCGAACGGATGCAGCCATAGCCTGCGATGATCAGGGGGCGCTTGGCTTCGCGGATCAGCTCCACGCTCTTATCGATGTATTGCTCGGCGAGTACGCATTCCCCGGCCATGCGTGTGAAGGAAATCTGGTCCAGGATGGATGCATCCACCATTTCTTTCTGCACGTTATAGGGGAAGCTCAGTACCACGGGGCCGGGAGTCTTGGAAAGCAGATGTTTGGCCGCCTGGTTCAGTACGGTGGGCAGGTAATCCGTGCGTTCGATCAGTTTGTGGTAGCGCGTGATACCGGCAAACAACGCGACCTGGTCAATGCTGCCGCCTTCGCCGGAGCTTTCCTGCAAGCCGCCCTTGCCGAAAATGTGCGTGGAGGTCTCGCCCGTGATCACCACCACCGGCTGCCTGTCGGCATAGGCATTGGCGATGCCCGTCACCAGATTGGTCGCGCCCGGCCCTGCGGTCGTGATGCAGGCGCCTATCCTGCCCGAGGCGCGCGCATAGCCGCCGGCCATGAACGCCGCGCCTTGCTCGTGCTTGACCAGCACACTCCTGATTTTTGAGTCGTACAGGCTGTCGTAGACCGGAAGGATATGTGAACCCGGCATGCCGAAGATGACTTCGATGCCGAGGTGTTCCAGATACCTTACGATTAATTCACTGACTGCGATTTTCATGTCGTCTCATTGTTGCCGGAAATCCATGGGCCGCCCCGCAGATATCGATTCGTGCAGTAAGGTCTGCCGGACTCGCTATCGGGGAGGGCATTTTACCCGAACCTTCGGCCAATCATGAAATATGGATGTCCTCCCCGATTTTGCCAAGTTAAATGGTGCAGTTGATTGCTAGCGTCATCGCCCCCTCGCCCGCAGGCGGGAGAGGGCTGGGGAGAGGGGGCTTTCGTGCGTGATCATGTATCCCGAGAGGCGAATCGGCGCCATGACGGATATTTTTTGAAGCCAATCCGATTTCCCCTATCATGCCTTCCTTATCCAAGTAATCCTTTTCAAAACGCCGATGATTCCCTCACATACTGAAACCCCCCGGCTATTCCAGCGTATGCTTTCCGGGCGCATGGTGCATCTGCTCGACCCTTCGCCGCTGGACATCGACATCGTCGGGGATTTCCTGATTGGTATCTCCCGCGAACCGCGTTGGAACGGCCAAACGGTAGGGGATGAAGCCTACCGCGTGGCGCAGCACTGCGTGCTGGAAGAACGGGTGCTGGTGGAAAGAGTGTGGCGCACGGCGCCGAGGCAGGCACGCTTATACGTGCTGATCCACGATCTGGCCGAAGCGCTGCTCAAGGACTTGCCGTCGCCGCTCAAGGCGGCGATCAAGGCCAACGGTTACGGCGAAGTCGAAGAACGTCTGGATCGTGCCATCCGCATTCGCGTCGGCTTGCCGGCGACCTTGCCGCTGGAATGGGAAGAAAACCGCAAGCGCGCGGAACGCATCCTGGCGGTCAGCGAGGCCGTCCGGCTCGGCTGCTGGAGCGAGAAGGATGCCCGCCGCGATGTCGGCAGCAGTTTTCGCGGGAAGCTGTGGGACGGCGAAATGGTCGCCTGGAGCGAAGCGCGCTGCCGCGAGGAATGGCGCAAGAAATATATCGCGCTGGGCGGGGCACTTTAAAAAACAGTTTTTAGTTTTGAGTGTTTGGTGTTGAGTTGATGAGTGCGCTTCGCGCGTGAACCAATCTGCCGACGCGCATTGCGCGGCGACATCAACTAAACACTCAACATTAAACGTTCAAAACTCACTTAAACGGTTTTGTCCGCTCCCGTATAATCCCCCAATTTAGGCATCCGACATGTGGTTCAAGAATCTTCTCGTTTATCGTATTTCTACCGGCTGGGTCGCCGATCCTGCGGCTATCGAAGAAAAGCTGGCGCGTTATCCGCTCCAGCGCTGCGGCAACATGGACATGGAAACCCGCGGCTGGGTTGCGCCGAGCGGCGACGAACGCTTGGTGTATGCGCTGAATGGTCAGCTGCTGCTGGCCTTCGGCAGCGAGCAAAAGCTCCTGCCGTCGTCGGTGATCAACCAGGTCGCCAAGGAGCGCGCCGCTGAAATCGCCGAGCAGCAGGGCTATCGCGTCGGCGGCAAGCAAATGCGCGAAATCAAGGAAAGGGTGACCGACGAACTGTTGCCGCGCGCCTTCGTGCGCCGCTTCACCACCTGGGCGTGGGTCGATCCGGTCAACGGCTGGCTGGTGATCGACGCTGCCTCGCCATCCAAGGCGGAAGCGCTATTGGAAATGCTGCGCGAATCGATCGACGATTTACCGATCCGCTTGCTGAAAACCGAACGCTCGCCCAGCAGCGCGATGACCGAATGGCTGCTTAGCGGCGACGCGCCAGCCGGATTCACTATCGACCGCGATTTGGAACTGAAGGCCTCGGACGAAGAAATGTCCACCGTGCGTTATGTGCGCCATGCCCTGGAAGGCGAGGAAATCCGCCAGCACATCGCCAACGGCAAGGTGGTCACCCGCCTGGGCATGACCTGGAACGACCGGATTTCTTTCGTGCTGACCGAGCAGGCACAGGTCAAGCGTCTGGCTTTCCTCGATATACTAAAGGAAGAAGCCGAATCCCAGGCAGAAACCGCCGACGAACTGTTCGCCATCGACTTTGCTTTGATGAGCGGTGAACTGGCGCACCTCCTGGTCGATCTGACCGTGGCGCTGGGCGGGGAAGTCGTCGAAAAAGTTTAGTTTGACTGCGCGGATGCCAAGGGGCGGTTACTGGGCCACCACCGAAATCTTGACCCCTAGGCATTCGACTTCCTGACCGGCACGGATTTTCGCGGTTTTGCGGCTTTCCGGCTGACCGTCAACAGTTACCGCTCCCTCCGCGACCAGCGCTTTGCCGCGCCCGCCGCTGTCCGCGACACCGGTGAGCTTGAGCAAGTTGCAGAGTTCGACATATTCGCCGTTAAGCTGGAATTCAATGGTTTGCATGGCCGGCTCCTTCAATAATACCCACCACGGTACGATGCGCGCCCTTCGCAGTCAACTTCAACTGAATCTGGCCAGAGGCAATACCGCCATTCGGTGCGATGTCAGAAAATTATCACTTGTAATGCACTCCCTCTGGACAAGACGTCCAT
>CALMWM010000682.1 GCA_937873435.1 uncultured Gallionellaceae bacterium | reverse complement strand
AGGAAAGCGCATGGCCGAAATCGAGCAGGCCGACGCACAGGAAGGCGCTCGACAGCAGTGCCAGGTTTCTGGCCGTTTTCTCTTTATAGCCGTTGATGCCGACAGTGAATATCAGCATTGCCACCACGACGGAAAAGGTTTCCATCGCGTTGTGCAAGGGCAGGAAGGCAGCCAGGGAAAGAGGGGCGCGATGGGGCAGCAACGAGACCGTCGCAGCGATCAGGGCGAATGCGATCACCAGCCAGGAAACGAGTTGTTTTTCCGCGAGTTTGGCGGGTTGTTCCATGGATAGACCCGATGTGATTTGGCTTCCTGCCGGAATTTACACGAATATTCTTGACTTATCACGGGCAAATTCAATGCGGAGGACGCCGGGTCCGGGTATGTGCCGGACATGGTAAAATCTCCTCGCCATGACTTCCCCCGCCTTCGTCCACCTGCGTATGCACAGCGAATATTCCATCGTCGATGGAATCGTGCGCCTCGATGTCGAGGAAAAACGCCAGGATAAGGAGGGCAATACCTTCAAGGCGCATGTCTGCCCGCCGGTCGAGCGGGCGCTGGCGGACGGGATGCCGGCGCTGGCGCTGACCGACCTGAATAACCTGTTCGGGATGGTGAAGTTCTACAAGGCAGCGCGCGGCGCGGGGGTGAAGCCGGTGATCGGCGCCGATGTGTGGCTGACCAACCCGTCCAACCGCGAACAGCCTTCCCGCTTGTTGCTGTTGTGCCGCGACCGCAAGGGCTACGGCAATCTGTGCGAACTGCTGTCGCGCGCGTTTCGCTCCAACCAGTACCGCGGCCGCGCGGAGATTGAACGTGCCTGGCTGGAAGAGGGGTTGGCCGATGGCCTGATCGCTCTGTCCGGCGCGCAGGGCGGCGATGTCGGCCAAGCCTTG
The DNA here is from genome assembly GCA_937873435.1 of uncultured Gallionellaceae bacterium. GTDB lineage: Bacteria > Pseudomonadota > Gammaproteobacteria > Burkholderiales > Sulfuricellaceae > JAGXQV01. The sequence goes on along the minus strand of CALMWM010000682.1, from coordinate 6,881 downwards.
GTGCAGGACAATCTGGTACAGGCGCGCAAAGTGGCGGAAGGATGGCAGCGTCTGTTCCCGGATGCGTTCTATATAGAATTGCAGCGCGCCGGTCTGCCGCAGACCGAAGCCTATATCCAGCGCGCCCTCGATCTGGCGTCGGAACTGCAAATCCCGGTGGTGGCAACCCATCCCGTTCAGTTCCTCGATGGCGACGATTTCAAGGCCCACGAGGCGCGGGTGTGCATTTCCGAGGGCTATGTGCTGGGCGATCAGCGCCGTCCGCGGCTGTTCACCGAACAACAGTATTTCAAGACCCAGGCGGAAATGGCCGAACTGTTCGCCGATATTCCCGAGGCGCTCGCCAACAGCGTGGAAATCGCCAAGCGTTGCAATCTTTCGGTGGTGCTGGGCAAGAATTGGCTGCCGCAATTCCCCACCCCGGAAGGCGTGACGCTCGACCAGCATTTGTGCGACGAGGCGGAACGCGGACTGATGAAGCGCCTGGTGCTGCTGTATCCCGATGCCGCCCAGCGCGCCGAACAAGAGCCGATTTATCGAGAGCGCCTCAAGTTCGAGACCGACACCATCGTGCAGATGGGCTTCCCCGGCTACTTCCTGATCGTGGCCGACTTCATCAACTGGGCCAAGAACAACGGCGTGCCGGTCGGGCCGGGGCGCGGTTCCGGCGCGGGGTCGCTGGTGGCGTATTCGCTGGGTATCACCGATCTCGACCCGCTACGCTACGAACTGCTGTTCGAGCGTTTTCTCAACCCGGAACGGGTGTCGATGCCCGACTTCGATATCGACTTCTGCCAGGATGGGCGCGATCGGGTGATCGACTACGTGCGCAAGAACTACGGCGAGGACAGCGTGTCGCAGATCGTCACCTTCGGTACGCTGGGTTCCAAGTCGGTGATCCGCGACGTCGGGCGGGTGCTCGACTTGCCCTACAATTTTTGCGACCTGTTGTCCAAGCTGGTGCCGATTGAAGGGGTCAAACCGGTTTCGCTGAAAAAAGCGCTGGAAATGGAGCCGCAGCTCAAGGAGCGCTACGACAGCGAAGAGGAGGTGCGCGAGCTGTTCGGCCTGGCGGAAAAGCTGGAGGATTTGACCCGCAACGTGGGGATGCACGCCGGCGGCGTGTTGATCGCGCCGGGCAAGATTTCCGACTTCTGTCCGGTGTATTGTCAGCAAGGCAGCGACGCCACCGTCAGCCAGTTCGACAAGGACGACGTCGAGCAAGTCGGGCTGGTCAAATTCGACTTTTTGGGCTTGCGCACGCTGACCATCATCGACTGGGCGGTGCGCTTCGTCAAACAACTGGGCGGCGATGTCGGCCCGCTGGAATTGATCCCGCTCGACGATCCGGCGACCTACCGCCTGCTCAAGGCGGGTAATACCACGGCGGTGTTCCAGCTGGAATCGCGCGGCATGAAAGAGTTGATCAAGCGCCTGCTGCCCGACTGTTTCGACGACATCGTCGCGCTGGTGGCGCTGTTCCGCCCCGGCCCGCTGGGATCGGGGATGGTGGACGACTTCATCAACCGCAAGCACGGCAAGGCCAAGGCGGAATATTTTCATCCCAGCCTGGAAGTGACACTGAAACCTACTTACGGGGTGATCGTCTACCAGGAACAGGTGATGCAGGTGGCGCAGATCCTCGGCGGCTATACGCTGGGCGGCGCCGACATGCTGCGCCGCGCGATGGGTAAGAAAAAGGCCGACGAAATGGCCAAGCATCGCGGCCTCTTCGTCGATGGCGCGGTCAAGCAGGGGGTGAACGAGCGCCTGGCGACCGAGTTGTTCAACCTGATGGAGAAGTTCGCCGAATACGGTTTCAACAAGTCGCACTCGGCCGCCTATGCGTTGGTCGCCTACCAGACCGCCTGGCTCAAGGCGCACCATCCCACGGCGTTCATGGCGGCAACGCTGTCCGCCGATATGTTCGACACCGACAAGGTGCATACCATGTATGCCGATTGCCTGGCGAACAAGCTGGAAGTGCTGCCGCCCGACGTCAACCACTCCGATTACCGTTTCGTGCCGCTCGACGCCAAACGCATCCGTTACGGCTTGGGCGCGATCAAGGGTACCGGCGAGGCGGCGATTGCCGTCATCGTCCAGGCGCGTCAGCAGGGCGGGCCATTCGTCGACATGTTCGATTTTTGCCTGCGCGTCGACAAGCGCGCGGTAAACCGGCGCGTGGTCGAGTCGCTGATCCGCGCCGGCGCTTTCGATACGCTCAACGACCATCGCGCCAGCTTGCTGGCCTCGGTCGGTACGGCGTTGGAAATGGCTGAGCAGGCGGCGCGCGCGATCCACCAGAACAGCCTGTTCGACCTGGTGGACGAGCCCGGCGGCAATCACGGCGCGACGCTGGTCGATTGTCCGCGCTGGTCGCCGGTCGAACAGTTGCTCAATGAAAAGAAGGCGCTGGGCTTTTATTACAGCGGCCATCCTTACGACGGCTATCGTTCGCAATTGACCGGCTTCATCAAAACCCGCCTTGACAATCTGGCGCCGCAACAACATCCGGTGTGGCTGGCCGGGGTGATCTACGCTATCCGCACCCAGATGACGCGGCGCGGCAAAATGGCGTTCATCGCGCTGGAGGACGGTTTCGGGCGGGTCGAGGTGTCGGTGTTCAGCGAGGCGTTCGACGCCAACCGCGATTTTCTCAAGGAAGACCAGTTGCTGGTGGTCGAGGGCAAGGTCAGCAAGGACGATTATTCCGGCGGCTTGCGCGTGGTGGCGGAGCGCTTGTTCGATCTGGCCGGCGCGCGCACCAATTTCGCCAAATGCCTGAAAATTTCCTGCAACGGCCAGACCGATGCGCGGAAATTGCGTGAATTGCTGACCCCGTATAAACAGGGCGTTTGCCCAGTGCGGATCAATTACCGTAATGCTGCGGCGAGCTGCGACATCAGCTTGGGCGAAGCCTGGAAGGTCAGTCTGCACGACCATTTACTGGATTCCCTGGGCGATTCCCTGGGGCCGGAAAACGTTGTGGTCGCCTATCAATGATTTTGGTGAAAAGAATGCTTGCAAAGAAAATTATAATATTAGATAATTCTAATAACCCGAGTCGCTTCATATCCCCTGTGACCGATTCGGTGTTGTCTCCTCCATCCTCCTTTTTGGTGGCTTTTAAGGCGCGGTCACTTCGGTGAACCGCGCTTTTTTTTGCCAGTGAGTCAGGCGATTACCTGATGAATAACGCTCCCGATGATACCTTTTTCATGGCCCAGGCCATCGAACTTGCCCGTCAGGCGTGGGCCACCGGCGAGGTGCCGGTGGGGGCGGTGGTGGTGAAAGACGGCGAGATCGTCGGACGGGGCTTCAATGCTCCCATTTCCCGCCATGACCCGACCGCCCACGCCGAAATCATGGCGCTCCGCGATGCGGCAATCAACCTGGACAATTACCGTTTGCCGGGCTGTTCCCTGTATGTCAACATCGAACCCTGCGTGATGTGCGCAGGGGCGATCATCCATGCGCGCATAGCGCGGGTGGTGTACGGTGCTGCCGATTTGAAGACCGGCGCTTGCGGCAGCGTGGTAGACCTGTTCGGGAACGCCTGTTTGAATTATCATGCAACGGTCATTTCCGGAGTCATGGCGGAAGAAGGCGGTCAATTGCTCAGTGACTTTTTTACCGAGCGGCGCAGGAAAAAAAATGCGGATTGAAATCAGCGTTCCCTGGCAGGTTTTGCGTTTAATCAATGACGCTGAGTCAATATCGCACGAGTATGCGGTTTCTACTTCCATTAATGGCGTGGGCGAATTGAATGGCAGTTTTTGCACGCCACGCGGGCGGCATATCATTCGCGCGAAAATCGGCGCCGGTCAGCCGCTTAATAGCGTATTCGTCAGACGACGTCCCACCGGCGAGATTTACACGCCCGAACTGGCGCTACAATACCCCGGACGGGACTGGATACTGACGCGGATACTGTGGTTGTCCGGTTGCGAAGTCGGTGCCAATCGCCTCGGTGAAGTCGATACCATGCGCCGTTGCATCTATATCCATGGCACGCCGGATGAAGTCCAGTTGGGCGTGCCGGGCTCGCACGGTTGTGTGCGGATGCGCAACGCGGATTTGTGCGAATTGTTTGAAAATGTTAGAGCTGGGACGATGGTAGATGTTTTGCCGGAAGCTCAACTCGGGAATGCAAAGAGTTCGATTTGACCCGATGGCAAATGGACTTTACTATCTAACCTAAATGTTTCATGAGTATTTCGTGAGTGTTTCATGAGGGGCTGTCCTCATCTGGCGTCGTTGCGCAGGTGACTAACTGCTTGCCCTTTTGAGTTTTATGACAATCTTTGTAGATTGCCTTCCCTGATGGAGAGCGCTGTTAATGAATAAAATCCACGATCTGAAAATTTGGATTCGCCTGGTTGCGGTAATCTGGTTGATGCTGTTCATTGCCTGGGCGATCCTGATTTTCTGGGCGGCGCATGAACAGCGAAATTTTGCCAATGAGCAGGCGCGCGATTTCTCTAAAAGCGTGCATAAAATGACCCTGGCCAGTCTGACCGGCATGATGATCACCGGCACCGTTTCCCAGCGTGCGGTCTACCTCGACCAGATCCGGCAGTCCGACGATATCAAGGAATTGCGCGTTCTTCGCGGCGAACCGGTAACCAAGCAATTCGGCGCCGGCGCCGCGGACGAAGGCAAGGCTGATTCGGTCGAGCAGCAGGTGTTGCAAAGCGGTAAACCGTTTTTCCAGGAACAGGAAGATGCGTCCGGCGCCAGTCTGCGCGCCATTATTCCGGCGATAGCGCAAAAAAACTATCTCGGCAAGAATTGCCTGATGTGTCACATCGTGCCCGAGGGTACCGTGCTGGGCGCCGTCAGTATGCGGATATCGCTCAACAAGGTAAGCGTAGCGGTGCGCGACCTGACTTGGCACATTATTTTCGTGGCGGTCGGCCTGAGTATTCCCTTGTTGTTGTTCATCTACCTGTTCGTCGCGCGTTTCGTGACCAGGCCGCTTGAATCCATGACCAACGGGCTGCGTGACATTGCACAGGGCGAAGGTGACCTGACCAGCCGCCTGAAGGTGAAGAGCAACGATGAAATCGGCGAAGCATCGTCGGTGTTCAACCAAATGATGGATAAATTCCGCGACCTGATCCAGCATGTCAGGGAGTCCGCCGACCAGGTTTCATCAGCCGCCAAGGAGCTTTCCGCGAGCGCCGAGAAAGTGGCTTACGGCTCTTCCCAGCAGAGCGAGAAATCCGCGCTGATCGTTACCGCCGTGAGCGAAATGGCTGCCAGCATCGGCTCGGTAGCCCGAACCACGGATCAGGTGCAACACCATTCCCAAGAAACCCTGGATCGCTCGATCGAGGGCAATGAAAGCCTGTCCGTGTTGCTGGGCGAAATTTCACAGGTTGAAGATTCGGTGAGCGGCATCGCTACTTCGGTTGAAGAATTCGTACGCAGTACCGGCCAAATTACCGCGATGACACGGCAAGTCAAGGATATCGCCGAACAGACCAACCTGCTGGCGCTCAATGCCGCTATCGAAGCGGCTCGTGCGGGCGAACAAGGGCGCGGCTTCGCCGTGGTGGCGGACGAGGTCAGGAAACTGGCGGAAAAATCGGCTAGTTCGGCCAACGAGATCGACACGGTGACTCAAACCTTGTCACGCCAATCGGCCAGTGTCGACAAGGCGATTCAGGAAGGGCGCCAGCATTTGAACAGCAGCCAGGATGCGCTGGAAAACGCCGCTGTCGTCTTGTCCACGGCCGGCGAATCCGTGCGAGCAGTGACCCACGAATTGCTGAGCATCGTTTCCTCTTCCGATGAACAGCGCGCCACCAGCGAACATGTAGCCGAAAACGTCAAGGATATTGCCAGCATGGCGCAGGATAACGTCAATGCCAACCAGCAGGCGGTCGCCGCCGCGCGCAACCTGGAAGAACTGGCAACCGGTTTGCAAGAATTGGTGCAGCACTTCAAGGTCTGAAAACCCACACTAATTGCCGTAGTCGCCTGATTTCCGCCGTGGTCGGTTGCGGGCGGTAACGCAAGGCGACATACAGCTCGGTGATGCGCGTTACGCTGGCAGCCAGGTCCGGGCGCAGTTGCTGGATGCGCTTGGCGTAGTCTGTCGGTCCTTCGTTCGTTTGGCGCGCCAAGCCGGCAGCGGCCAGGCGCCGGCAAAAGCGCCGATAGGCGCTAACGGCCGGATCGCTAGGCAGCAAGCGCAGGCGCCGCAACATCAGCGCCGCGAAGGTCAGCATCAATCCGCCGATTCCGATCAACAGCGCATAAGCCATGCCGCGCGCCGAATCGAGTCCGATCCCGAAACTCGACAGCAGCTCGCTCTGGCGTTTATAGCTGTAGCCGAGCACCCATTTGTGCCAGTTGTAATTCACCAAATCCCAGCCGAAGCGCACCTTGCGCAGCAAGTCGAAATCCACGCGGGCGAATATCGGCAAGTGTTCGCTCGCCGGCAGCGCGGCCAGCAAACCGCCCTCCAGTTCGACGCGCTGCGGCGCAATCCGGGCGGTGGGGTCGATGCGCACCCAGCCTTGTCCCTCCAGCCATACTTCGGCCCAGGCATGGGCGTCCGACTGGCGCACGATCAGGTAATTGCCGATCGGGTTGAGTTCGCCGCCCTGGTAGCCGGTGACCACGCGTGCCGGGATGCCGGCTGCGCGCATCAGGAACACAAAACTGCCGGCATAGTGTTCGCAAAAACCGCTCTTCGACCCGAACAGGAAATCATCCACCGCGTTAGGGCCGAGCAGGGGCGGCGATAGCGTGTAGACAAACGGTTGGCTGGTGAACATGTCGAGCGCACGGTCGACGATGGCGCGATCCGGGCCGCCGCGGGTGCGCCACGTTGCGGCCAACTGGCGTGCTTGCGGGTTGAAATCGGC
>CALMWM010000681.1 GCA_937873435.1 uncultured Gallionellaceae bacterium | reverse complement strand
GGCTTGCTGCGGCGATGGGGAAGCCGCAGCCGCAGGCGCTGAGGTAGCGGGGGCCGGCATAAAAGCAGTTATTCTCGCCTCGACAGCAGCCATCCAAGGATGGATGGAACGCATGGTTATAGCGATCGGCGTCGGATTCGGCAAAGTCACGGCCGAAATCATGAAACAAACCGCCGCCATGCGCATCATGGAAGAGGGAAAGATTGCTGTAAAAGCACGAAATGATTTGGAATACGCCACGGCTAATGCGGCAGTGAAATACGGTTTGTCGCCGCGCGCTTGCTTTGAATCCGCTGGTGGTACTGCTGTTGGCGTCGCCACAGGCGAGTCACGTGAGACGGTGAGTGATTTAAATCGTAATTTCACCGACCGTACTTTGTTCACCCCAAACACGTCTGCCGTGATCGGAAAACTTTACGACACCCACACCAAGAAATATTGCTCACAAGGCGATGCGGCGCAAGGCCGTTGTGCACAACCAGCAACGGCGGAACTGCAAAACGCCGACATTCACGCCGGAGCAACGTTGAACGTCAGCAGGTACACACCTCAACAAGCCGAAGCTGCGCAAGCGTTTGTGAACAACGTAGTTAATCCCATACCAACTCAAAATATCCCGAAAGATTGGGAGAAAACACCTCAAGGTCAGGCCTTTATTGCCGGTCAACACGTTGAGCAAGCACGTCTATCAATAGCCGCAAACTCGCTGAATTGGGCCGTTGCCGCACGTGTTCCTGTCAAAGGATTGGGTTCTGCCGCACTCTTGGATAAAGCCGACGTGAGCGAGATGGAGTTGCTGGAAAGCCAAATTCGCGGGCGCTTCGAAGCGCCAAGCTGGTATCGAATGATCGCGGGAAATGGAAGTGCTGAAAACGAGAAAGAAAAAAAAGGGTTCTCTCTCGAAAATCTGCTCCGGGAAATTAATAAACAGAAAGCCCTTGAATTGTATATGAAGCTGAAAGAACTTCATCAGCAAGAGAGAATTGAGGCGGTCCTCGCAACCAGTCTTGCCGTCGATGTTCAAAGAGACGCCGATGATCGCGCCCGCGTTGCGCGCCAAGCAGCACTAAAAGCGGCGAGGTGAGGATTATGAGAATGAAACAGAAATTCGTTGCAGCGCTTGCCGTAGTTATTTTGGTGCAATCTTTGCCGGCCTGGGCGCTGGATGCAACTTCTGCCCTGGAAGATTGCAAAAGACTCAAGCAGGTGGCAATCGAGGCGCAGCTTGCCGACATTAACAGATACACACCCCGCGTCGATCCAGTGCAGACCTTCACACTGGCAACGGATGTTTGCCTGAATTTCATCACCAACTTCGATATTGGCCTCTCACTCTCGATCCCGAGCCTGGGCGATCTCGATGCTTTCCTGCGTCGGCTCGCCACAGCGATTGTGACGCGCGTTTGTATGGCCGCAACCCAGCAATTCAACAGTGCCGTTAATGACGCGCTCAAATCAGTCAATGATCAACTCGCCCCGATTAACAGCATTCCCGGTGTTTCCGTGGGGATCGGAGGAAATACAAACGGGGTCGGCGTGAATGTAGGTAGCGTTGTCGGGTCTGACGGCGGAGCAACAGCCAATAACGTGCTCAATAACGTAACAAACCGCGTCATCAACACCTTGAAGTAGGGGGTATATGCGTTTTTCTATCAATCAAATTATTCTTGTCTTGTCTTTAACGGTGTTACCCGCGGTTGCTGGGGCAAACGATGGCCTTCAAGCATTTAACCCGCCCGCCGGAGATGTGTCGGTGGATTTCTTGCGCCAGGTCTTTGGTTCCGTAATCGACGGGCTCAGGTCCGCCTCCGGCGTTGCTGATGGCCAGCAAAGTGTCGTCGGGGCGATGATGGGCGTGTTCAATCTGGCTGTGCTTTTCCTGGCTATGATTTTCGTTGGGTATACCACCATCAAGGGCACGGTCGATTCTGCCCATGACGGGGTGCTTCTGGGCAAGAAGATGTCGGAAATATGGGTGCCGATCCGTACGGTTGGCGGCACCGCGTTTCTGTTGCCACTTGGATCTGGGTTTTCTTTGATCCAGGTCGGCGTTCTTTGGCTGGCAGTCCAAGGCGTCGGTGTGGCCGACACTGCTTGGACTGCGGCGATGTCCCGGTTTGCCGCAAGCGGCACTCTCGGCCAAGTCAGTTTGCCGGATGCTCGCCCCTTAGCGGCCAATGTTCTACGCGCGGAAGTGTGTATGGCTGCAATGAACCAGCAATTTATCGCTGAAGATCGTTCAACGCGCATTTCCGTGCTGCCGGCTGTGACGCAGACCCTCCCCAATGGCGACGTGGCTACCACTTGGCGCTGGGGATCTGCCGAATACCTTAATCCTGCGGTCTGTGGCGCTCTGACCTGGCAGCAATCCAGTCAGGGTGCGTTGACTGAGGACACCATACGCGCGTCAAGCGCTCCCATCCTTGCGGCGCACGGCAATGCGGTCGCTGCCATGATCCAGGAGCTGCGCCCGGTTGCGGAGCAGATCGTGAGCTGGCAGCGACCAACTCCTGGTGCCGTCGATGTGGCGGCGGCCCATTATGTAGAAGCCATTGCGGCAGCTGCTAAGACCGCCGTCGATGCATCGCCGGATGTGGCGCAACAGAGTTTTATCAAGCATGCCGAAACCGGCGGCTGGGTGCTCGCCGGCACTTTCTTCAGCCATATGACGCGGGTGAATGACACGATCCAGTCGGCGGTAAACATGGTGCCAGTTTCAAAACCGATCACGATCGAGGACAAGGAGGCCAAGGCCACGCTGCAGACCTACCAGGATGCATTGGCCTTTACCGACGAATACCTCAAGGATAGAGGGACGGCACCTCGTGCGAGCTACGATGAGGAGATCCAAGATGCTAAATCTATCCGCTCTGCGGATGATGTCTGGAGGTTGCTATCCTTGCCTGCCATGACCGGTCTCGATGCAATAACGACGCGGATCGCCGGAGCGAATACCTCGCCTGTTACTCAGTTGCGAGCCATCGGGAATGACATCATCAGCGCCGGGACAGCCATCAAGACCGTGATGTTCGCGGTTGCGGGTTTCGCCGGTTCGCGAGCTGCCGATTGGACGGTCGGCAATGTCTTCAATACTTCCGAGGCGCTGAAGACCATTCAAGGGACGGTGGAATGGGCTAGCTCAAGCTTGTGGGCGTTGGGTGCGGTTTTGGCGTATTACCTACCGGCGATTCCTGCTATATGGTGGTTGATGGGTGTGGTTCGTTGGATGGCCGGTGTGGCCGAGGCTGTGCTGGCAGCGCCGCTCATGGCGGCGATGCACGTGCACCCTGGAGGTGATGACCTGGTTGGACGTGCAGGGCCGGGCTATCTATTAATTCTGGCTATGACCATCCAGCCAGTTTTGCTGCTGATAGGCCTGATCTTGGCTGCCGCCATTACTTACCCTGTCGGCGCTTTGGTGAATATGGGATTCCTGGCCATGGTCTCCGGTATAACTGGGTCATCCAGTGTTGGGATCGTGAGCTTGGTCGCGTGGGTCGCGCTGTACGTGGTGATGATGATTGTGGCGATGCACGCGTGTTTTGCGGTGATTTCTGCTGTGCCTGACAACGTGATGCGTTTCGTCGGGAGTCAAGCCGGGGCGCAGGGGATTGGTGTGCAGGGCGAGAAAGGCATGGGCGGGCTTGAGGGCGGTACTAAGGGGGCCGGCGCAGCGGCGGCCCGGCCGAAGCCTGAGAAGCGGCCTGAGACTAAGAATCAAGATGACGTCGAGGGCGGCGGGAAGTCGGGCAAGGATCGGGAAAACTCGATCCACTTGGGGTAAAGGTGAATAGTTATGGGGCGATTCTTCCATCCATGGGCGGCCCGGCTGGCGCCAGCCGGGCTTTCGTCGCAAGCGACCGAGCCTATGGTCTCGGCCCTGCGGGCTTCAATCCCTGCCGCAACGGCATGCGCAACACCATCTCGCAAAATGCCGCTCGATCGTGCTGCGCACAAGAACGGTTTTGACAACGCCACGGCTTTGCCGTCTCGTTGGCTGCGCCGGACCGGTAAGGCTGGCCCTGCGCTGTGGCACTGGAAACCGTTTTTGTTGCCGTTCACCTTTCCTGTGATTGCCCTTCGGAGCCGCCCAGTGCGTCCAGGGCTGGGCAGGCGGTAAAAAGCAGCAAGGGGTCGCGCCAGCCAGCGAACTTTCGCGGCATAAACGAGGAATCCGTCAGGGGCAAAAAGCGCGCCCCTGCCACCTCATTTATTCCACGTTTCGCCGTCTGTCACGCCCCCTTGCTCACCGCCTAAACGCCCAGCCCTGGCCGCCCCTTTTGAGGCGGCTCCGAAGGGCAGAACATCACAGAAAAGGAGAACAACCATGGCAACAAAAACCACCAGCACCACAGATAACAACGCAGGGTGTTCCCCCTGCACCCCCGAGGCTCACCAAAGGTCAGTTTTACAAAACCCGGAGATGGTGCCCGGCGAATTTGACCTGGAAGAAGCTGCACGGCGGCTTGCCATCTACATCCGCGAACACGCGGTGCCGATGAACCGTTGACCCAGAGCTTGAACGGAGAGCGATCATGAAACGCATCACCATCACAATCAGCGAATCCACCGCAGAAGCGCTTAGCAAGCTGGCAAAGGTCTGCAGCGAGGCGGACAAGGCGCGAAACGGTTTTACCAGTCATGGCACCCTAACCCCTGCCAGTTTGCTGGCGATGCTGGCCGAGGATGCCGGCATGGTCATCACGCGGCCGGGATGCTGGGAAGCGTCAAACATGCACCAGGTACTGGTTTCGCACGGGTATGACACCAATTGAGTAGAGGAGGGCAACAAATGAAGGGAATTCAGAAACTCACCGGAACCCTGACCTTGGGGCCGGCACGACATGGCAAATCCGCCGAGATTTATAACTACATTCGAGTGGGCGATGCGTTCCTCAAGAGTGTGAAAATCCCCGGGGTGCTGGCTACTCTGCTGCAAAACGGAATGGCTTGCACGCTGTGGGTGGCCACGATCAGAACACCTACCCCGCTCTTCTTCAAAACCGATATCCACGTGGTATATGCAGTGGAAGTCGGCGGGCAGGTACATAAGGCGATTGAGGACGTGAGTCGTGGCTGGACAGGTGCAAAGTGGCTCACGGTGATTTCGTTCCTCGGCGTGGGATTCGTTACGATGCCGCTGTTTGGATTGGGGGTGCTGTTCTGGATCAATGCCGTGCGATTGTCTTTTGTTGAGCTGCCGCTGGCGATGCGGAAGGAACCTGGTTGATCGTGGTCGATTTCGACCATCGGCAGCCATTTTTGGCTTTACCTAGTCGATAATAGCTATGGTTTTTCTTGCTTGACAGATGATTGACGTCGAAAACGACTTCGCATTGCAAAAAAAGACCAAAATTTATCTATTTTCAGGCTTGTGAATTCTAAAGAAACGCTTTCAAGTCGTTTTTTACCATGCGAAGAAAAAATAGCTACGGCTACCGTAGCGCCTTCACGAGCTCGGCTTGGCCAGGAACGCCGCTGAACAGCCGAACCTCGTTCCCCGCTTCTTTCACGTAGATGAACTTAGGCACCCCTTTGCTAGAGTATTTAATAATCTCATGAAAAAGGAAATCAGCATTGCTATCGACGGGGGCATATTCGGCTTGTGATGGTTTGACAACAGGTGCCCCGCCCCGCATGACGAAAGAAAAAGTCTTAAATCCCCCTTTCATCGCGGCTGCTGCTTTATAGCGGCTATCTTCAGCAACTCCGGCGAGCACTCCGACGGGAACCCATCGAACCTGGACTAAATCTGGGTTTGCTAACCCTTGAACTTTCTTGAAAAGCTCTCTTGAATACGAACAGTTTGCGTCGACGATGGCGTATACAACCCGTGCTCCATCGCCTTGAGTGATCCAACTTGTTCGAGACAATCCGTTCCATACCTCTGCATCGATCCCGACCAAGGTGGGGGCATCTGCCGCGACGACCATCTGAGAGCAGAGGGACAGCAGTAAAGCCAGGGTGGCAGAGATTGCTTTCATTCGTTTTGCCTCCTTCGGCGGTTTCTATCGCATGTTGAAGATATAAATTGCTCGTTTGTGAGTTGGTTACCCAAGCTTTCGCGCCAGATCCTCGGCCCGAGGATGGAAGTACCGCTTGAGCATCTGTAAATCTCTGTGGCCGGTCACGCTGGCCAGTTCCAGGATATTTGATAACTTCTCTGCAATTCGACTGGTCGCTTCGTGCCGTAAATCATGAAATCGTAAATCCGTTAGGAAGGCTGTGTCGGGCTTCGTCCCTGCCTTCTTGCAGTCCTCTTGGTAATTCTTTCGAGCGGCAGAGAGAGCTCGTTGCCAAGCCATTTTCAAGGCGTTTTGTGTAAGAGGAAAAACACGCCCATCAATCGACCTTGGCAACCCTTGGAGAATTTTAACTGCCTTGCTGGATAGCGGAACGGTACGCGCGGTGCCATTTTTTGTCATCGGTAAATGCGCTGTGCATCCAACGAGGTCGACCAAGGGCCACTGCATGGAGAGGATTTCACCTTGTCGCATCGCACTTTCCAGTGCAAATTTCACTGCCGGTGCAATCCACGGATTGCGCGTGCCACCCGATAACTTTCCGTCATCGTCACAACCAGTGCTGCCCGCCATCGTGCCAAGGAGATATTCTTCCTCCTTGGCATCTAGGCGCCGCGATCTGGCATTTTGCACTCGAGGACGTGTTACTAAGCGTACAGGGTTATCGGCTAATGCTATTCCCCACTCGCGCCGTGCTTGATCGATGACTTGCTGGAATAAGCCCAGCTCGCGATGCGCGGTCGCCGGCTTCACCTTCTTAATCCCGTTCACGGAATCGCCTTGCAGGCGTTCATCGCGGTAGGCGGCAAAGTCCGAGGGCTTTAGTGCTGCCAAGAAGCGTGAGGCTAACGCGTGGCGCCGCATGGCTTTGAGGCGGAGCGATTCGGAATCGCTGCCGCGATGATTTGGGGTCACTTCAGAGATATATCGGTCAATGACTTCGCCTAGGGTTGTCCGTTCGGCCTCGGCTCGGCTGATGAAGACGCCGCGCACCATTTCTGACTCAATGACTGCGGCCCAGGCTTCTGCCTCGGGCTTCGTGTTGAAGGTTTTCGTCTGGTTGGGGAAGCCTTTCTTGCGGATTTGGGCTTCCCACTGGTATTCGCCACGCTTGCGGATGGTTGCCATGTTTTACCTCGATGTATCACCGTGGTTGGATTGTGGCAGAGGTGGGGTGTTGTGGCAATAATGTGGCAAAAACCGTTGCCACAATGAGGGGTTGCCGGACTCTTCCGGCAACTGTTTGATATTATTGGCGCGCCCGGCCCGATTCGAACGGGCGACCCCTGCCTTCGGAGGGCAGTACTCTATCCAGCTGAGCTACGGGCGCAATGCAAGGGCGAATTCTAGCCGCAATGGCGGGCGGCGTCTATCGACATGCTTGCCGCCCGATTGTTTTTCCTTCATTTTTTCAGCATCGCCTTGAGTTGCGCCAAGCGGTCGCTGCCTTCCTGTTTCTGTTCAGCGGCGGGCGTTTCGCGTCCGCTCTGGCGCAGGTCTTCGTCGCCGAGTTCGGCGATGAAGCGGCTCGGCTCGCACACCTGCCATTCGCGCCCGCGTTTGCGTTTCTTGCAGTGGGTCAATGTCAGGCTGCGCTGGGCGCGGGTGATGCCGACGTACATCAGGCGGCGTTCTTCCTCGATCTGGTCGTTTTCGATGCATTCGCGGTGCGGCAGGATGCCTTCTTCCAGCCCGACCAGGAATACGTGGGGAAACTCCAGCCCCTTGGAGGCGTGCAGGGTGGACAGGCGCACCGCGTCGATCTCGGCGTCCTCGCGGTTGTCCAGGATGTTCAACAGCGCGATGGCCTGGGTCAGTTCGATGATGTTCTTGCCGTCTTCTTCGCCCTTGCGGGTCAGCCAGGCGGCGAAATCCATCACGTTGTTCCACTTGTTCTGCGCTGGTTTGGCGTCTTCCTCGTCGAACAGGTAGGCTTCGTAGGCGATGGTCTTGAGCAATTCCTGGAGGATCTCGCCGGCAGGTTCGCGCTCGGCGCGGCTCTGGAGATTGTTGATGAAGTGGCAGAAGACCAGCAGCGCCTCGTGTTGCTTGGCGCCGAGCTGGGCTTCTAGGCCCATTTCGA
>CALMWM010000680.1 GCA_937873435.1 uncultured Gallionellaceae bacterium | reverse complement strand
TCTTGGCGTAGTGCTCCAGCCGGTCGAACGCCTTCGCCTCCAGACCGCGGCCGCAGCGCGCGCCCAGCACCACGGCGGCACGGATCAGCGCGCCGGTCTTGTGTATGTGCATCAGTTCAAGCTCGGGCAGGCTGAGCGTCTTGCCCACGCTTGCGAGGTCTATCGCCTGGCCGCCGGCCATGCCGCGCGAGCCGCTCGCGACTGCCAGGATTTTCAGCATCTCGAGTTGCGCGCCAGGGCTGTCCGCGATGATGTGCTCGGTTGCAATCTGAAACGCGAGCGGCTGCAGCGCATCGCCCACCAGCAGCGCGGTGGCTTCGTCGAATTCCACGTGGCAGGTCGGTTTGCCGCGCCGCAGTTGGTCGTCGTCCATGCACGGCAGGTCGTCGTGTACCAGCGAATAGGCGTGGATCAGTTCGACCGCAGCGGCGGCGATTTCCGTCCGCTGGCTGTCGCCGGCAGTAATTTCAGCGGCGGCGAAAGCCAGCAGCGGTCGCACCCGCTTGCCGCCGCCCAGCACCGCATAGCGCATCGCCTTGTGCAGGCGCTGCGGGGCAATTTCCGGCGACGGCAGCAGGGTCGCCAGCACGGCTTCCATGTGCATCTGCAAGGCACCGGACCAGGTTTGGAAATCAGTTGTCGTCATTGTCGATGGGAAGATTCTGCAAGGCGCCTGCTTCCAGTATGCGCACCTGCTGCTGGGCGTCTTGCAACGCACCTTGACAGAACTGGAGCAGTTCGGCGCCGCGCTTGTAGGAGGACAGGAGTTGTTCGAGCGGCTGCTGGCCGGATTCCATGGCGGCGACAATCTGTTCCAACTCGGCGAGCGCGCTCTCGAAAGTCGGATTTTTTACTGCTTTACTCATCTGCCGCACTCTATAAAAACGTTAAAATAGCGTAAATGGCGGCTATCGGTCAATTCTCGCCTGATTTGCTCGGGGGATGGGATTGCGCCAAAATGGCTTTTTAATTCATTAACTCAACTGTTTGGTGGGGATGGTCAAGGTATGACTCTGCTGGCAAATACTTCCGGTGCGCTGAAAAATCTGAACGGCGCGCCGCAACTTCCGATTTCCTGGTATTTCGATCCCGAGATTTACGAACTGGAAATGAAGCTGTTTTTCGAAAACGGCCCTTCCTATATCGGTCACGAGTTGCTGGTGCCGGAAACCGGCGATTTTTACGTGCCGGAATGGCTAGACAACGCCAAGGCGCTGGTGCGTGGCGAGCAAGGCGTGGAGTTGTTGTCCAACGTGTGCCGCCATCGTCAGGCAGTGATGTTGAAAGGCAAGGGCAAGAACGCCAATATCGTTTGTCCGCTGCACCGCTGGACTTACGATCTGCAAGGCAAGCTGATGGGGGCGCCGCACTTCGACAAGGACCCGTGCCTGAACCTGGGCCGGACGCCTTTGCAAAACTGGAACGGCCTGCTGTTTTCCGGCCGCCGCGACGTAGCGAAGGATCTCGCCAGGCTGGGCGTCAAGGAAGACCTGGATTTCAGCGGCTACAAGCTGGACCGGGTGATGGTCGACGAATACGACATCAACTGGAAGTGCTTCATCGAGGTTTACCTGGAGGATTACCATGTCGTGCCGTTCCATCCGGGGCTGGGCAACTGCGTCGATTGCGACCAGTTGAAATGGGAATTCGGCGACTGGTACAGCGTCCAGACGGTGGGGGTGAATTCGGGGTTGAAAAAAGCCGGATCGCCGGTATACGGCAAATGGCAGGAGCAAATCCTCCGTTACAATCAGGGCAAGCTGCCGAAACACGGCGCGGTGTGGCTGACTTATTTCCCCAACATCATGGTCGAGTGGTATTCCAACACGCTGGTGGTGAGCAGCATCATCCCGCGCGGTATCGACCGCTGCACCAACGTGGTGGAATTCTATTATCCCGAGGACATCGTCCTGTTCGAACGCGAATACATCGAGGCCGAGCAGGCTGCCTACAAGGAAACCGCCGTAGAGGACGAAGACATCTGCCAGCGGATGCAGGACGGGCGTGCGGCGCTGTGGGCGCAAGGCATCAACGAAGTCGGCCCGTATCAGGAACCGACCGAAATCGGCATGGAACATTTCCACCGCTTCCTGCGGCGCGAGATGGAACC
>CALMWM010000679.1 GCA_937873435.1 uncultured Gallionellaceae bacterium | reverse complement strand
CGCTGGATACCGGAAAATATCTGCGCCTCTACCCGCACCTCCACGGTACTGACGGCTTTTTCGCGGCGGTGATGGAGAAGTGCAAAAAATAACTTGCCTGTGAACAATTTTCAGTCGCCCTCATCCCCGGCCCTTCTCCCGCCTGCGGGAGAAGGGAGCAAGGCGGTGGGTCGCTTGATGTGTAGATACTACTTGGTTGCTTTCTTGCTGTGGTGCCAGACGGCGTCAGCCTACGATTTTTCGCTGATCCGCCAACCGGCGACCATCGCCGCTGCCGGTACGGTGCAGGTTGCCTTCACGCCCGGCGACAATGGCACGGCGCTGATCGTGCAGGCCATCGAGCGCGCGCGCAAACAGGTATTGGTACAGGCTTACAGCTTCACTAGCCGCGACATCGCCCAGGCCTTGATCGAGGCACGGCGGCGCGGACTGGACGTGCAACTGATCGCCGATCCGAAACAGGCGGACAACAACAAACACGGGATGGTGGCGTATGTCGCCGGTGCCGGGGTGCCGACCTTTTTCGACGGGGAGCACGACAGCGCGCACAACAAGGTGATGGTGATCGACGCGGAAACCGCCAACCCGGTGGTGATTACCGGCTCGTTCAACTTTTCCCAGGCCGCGCAACTCAGGAATGCCGAAAACCTGCTGCTGTTTCGCGGCAATCCGCAACTGGCGGCGGCCTATTTGCACAACTGGCGCAAGCACCGCGAACATGCGATGCCGGTACATGGTCGCTGAGCCTGTAAAGGCGCAATCACCCTGTTAAAATGAAACCTATGGATCACCCCGCCCAAATTCACAACCTCCTGCTCGATCTGTTTTCCGACCTGGATCACCCGGCCATCTTGTGGCAGCTGGGCGTCCTGGCGGTCGCGTTGCTGACCGCGTGGGCGCTCAACCGCTTGCTCAGGCAGCATCTGCCGGAGACGGAAGGCGCATGGAAGCTGGGCCTCGGCGGGGTGACTCGGGTAGTTTTCCCGCTGACTGCCATGTTGGTTGTGCTGGTCGGCAAATTCGTGCTCAAGCGCTGGGATGCCGACCACGTCAACCTGCTGAATATCGCCGTACCGTTGTTCAGCTCGCTGGCCTTGATTCGCTTGGCGATGTATATCCTGCGCCATGCCTTTGCGCCGAGCAGTTGGATTTCCGCTTCAGAACGGTTGATTGCCGGCACGGTGTGGATCGGGCTGGCGCTGCATCTGACCGGCTTCCTGCCGGAGCTGATCGACACCCTCGACGAAATCGGTTTCCATTTCGGCAAGCAACGCATCAGCTTGTCGATGATCCTGGCGGGTGTGCTTTCCGTCGCCGTTACCATGCTGGTGGCGCTCTGGCTGGGGCGCACGCTGGAGCGCCGGGTGATGCGCGCCGAGCAACTCGACATGAATCTGCGCGTGGTGCTGACCAAGCTGATCCGCTCCTTGCTGATCCTGGTCGGCCTGCTGGTCGCCTTGCCCGCCGTGGGGATCGACCTCACCGTGCTGTCGGTATTCGGCGGCGCGCTGGGCGTGGGGATAGGTTTCGGCCTGCAAAAAATCGCCAGCAACTATGTCAGCGGCTTCATCATCCTGCTCGACCGCTCGATCCACCTGGGCGATATGCTGACCGTGGACAACCGCACCGGCAACGTGACGAAGCTGACCGGGCGCTACATGGTGCTTAAGAGCCTGGACGGCACCGAGGCGATCATTCCCAACGACACCCTGATCAGTTCCACCGTGGTCAATCACTCCTACAGCAATCGCGAGATGCGCGTCGCGATCGCGGTGCAGGTGGCTTACGACAGCGATATCGAACAGGTGATGGCGCTGATGCTCGACACGGCGCGCCGGCACGAGCGCGTGCTGGAGGAGCCGCCGCCCAAGGCTTACCTGAAAAATTTCGCCGACAGCGGCATCGACCTCGAACTGGGCGTGTGGATCGACGACCCCGAGGAAGGCCAGCTCAACCTCAAATCCGACCTCAATCTGGCGATCTGGCAGGCGTTCCGCCGCGAAAATATCCAGATTCCCTACCCCCAGCGCGAGGTCAGAATTATCGGGGGCGGCGGAAAATAAAACATTATTGTGGTGTCGGGTTTTGGGTGTTTGGTGTTAAATTGGCATAGCCGCAGCGAAGGCGCGCATCCCAAAAATTCGACATAATGAATTGCTTTCCATGATGCTGAACTATCTTCCCCTGATCATCACCCCTCCCGAAAGCAGCCTGCTTTACCAGGGCAATTATGATTTCGTGCTGGTCGGACTGTCCATCCTCGTGGCGGTCTTTGCGTCCTACGCTTCCCTCTTGGTCTCGCACCATGTCGCGTCCACGGTCACTGCAACTTCAAGGCGCTTGTGGACTGCGGTCGGCGGTCTGTGCTTGGGGATCGGTATCTGGGCCATGCATTTCGTCGGCATGTTGGCTTTCAGCCTGCCTTGTTCGACCAGCTACGACAGCACGATTACTTTGCTGTCGACGATCCCGGGGATACTCGCCAGCGCCCTCGCGCTGAAAATCATCAGCCGCCCCTCGCTCTCCCGTAACCAACTCGCCACCGGCGGATTGCTGATCGGCGCAGGTATCGGTGCGATGCACTACTCTGGCATGGCGGCCATGCGCCTGAACGGACTGATCCGTTACGACATCAAGCTCTTCGCGCTCTCCATCCTGGTTGCCATCGTGCTGGCCACGCTGGCTTTGTGGATCAAGTTCC
>CALMWM010000678.1 GCA_937873435.1 uncultured Gallionellaceae bacterium | reverse complement strand
TAATTCACACTGGAATTAAGCGCTTCCTGGGCCAACCGACTGCTGATGATGAGGCGCTGCATAAACGATTCGATGCGCGCACTGTCATCAGCAGGATGAGGCCACATATCGATCGTCTCGGCCACGCCTTTAAACGCCAAGGCAGCTTCGGCGGCAGGAAAGGCCTCGGCCACCGGACGACACAACATGGCAGCATGTTTCAATTTCTCATCGAAGGGAATGTGTCCAATAAAATCCAGCGTGACGTCGAGAAAACGTCCTGCTACCTGGGCCATATTCTGATATACGGTACGTGCTTCATATTCGGTATCAGCTTGGTTAACCAGGATATGGAAGTGCCGTTTAGCAAAATTGCGGCTAAGCTGTTTGATCAACCCGTAAGCCTCGGTAATCGAATCATGGCGTCCTGACACGACGATAACGATCTCCTGAGATGCCACACTGAGGGAGGATTGATTCCCAACCGAGCCGGCATCGACCAATACAACATCCAGATGCTGGGAAAGCTGGCCGAATGAATTCACCAGCCAGTCCTGCTCCGCGCCATCCAGATCGGCCAAAGACTTTAAGCCATGCGCCGCCTGGATAATGCCTATGCCTTGTGGCCCCTCGACCATTACCTCTTCCAATCTCCGCTCGCGACGAATTACTTGTGTTAGAGAGTAGCGTGGTTTGAGTCCCAGCAGGGCCGCAAGATTATTTTTACCATGCTGACCGTCTAGCACCAGCACCCGTTTGCCACGTCGCGCCAGAGAAACCGCGAGATTGATGACGACATGGGTCTTGCCGATACCTGTCTTGCCACCCGCAACAGTAATCACACGAACGAAATCATGGGCAAACATACGGCGTAAACCCTCCGCCTGATCCCGCACGATCTCAGCCATGCAATTCCCCAGCTTCCAGGCCACTCAACAAATCACTATCCGAGGCAGAGCCTGCCGCCATCAGGGGATATTCCTCTCCCTGCGGCGTAAAGGGCGATGGCTCATTTGCTTGTTTGAAAACGCGATCGACCAGATAGATAGGGTTGGCCAAATGCATATCCTCAGGCACGCGCTGTCCATTAGTCACATAATGCAACAGCAAACGATGTCGGATTATCACATCCAGCGCTGTGCCAATATTAATTCCCTCGTCTATCTTAGTCAGGATACAACCGTCCAGACCTGCGCCGCGATAAGCACGCACTACGTCGTCCAAAGTACCGCCCTGAGCAGTGCCGGAGAGCAGCAAAAGGCGTTTGACCTCGCGGCTATTACCGCATAGAAAAGCGATCTGTTCCGCCACCCGCTGGTCGCGCTGGCTCATACCCGCGGTGTCGATCAGAACCAAGTGCTTGTCACGCAAGTCAGCCAGCGTAAATTGCAAATCGCCCTCTTCCTTGACCTTGTATACGGGAATTCCGAGTATCTTGCCGTAAATGCTCAATTGTTCGTGGGCACCAATCCGGAAACTGTCCGTGGTGATCAAGGCCACCTGATTGGCACCAAACTTGAGGGTGCAACGTGCCGCCAACTTCGCTACGGTAGTTGTTTTCCCCACACCTGTCGGCCCAACCAAGGCATAAACGCCACCGGCATCTATAATGTCATGCCCTTTTGAAACCACGCGCAAATTGTTCACTAATGCGGATTTGAGCCATGGCAAACCTTTAGCAGAATCAAAGCCGGCAGGTAATTTTTCCAGCAACTGGCGCGCCAGTAAGGGACTAAACCCCGCTGCCAGCAAACGGCGCATAAGTTCAAGCTTGACCGGCTGGCGACGTCCCATTTCCCCCCAAGCAAAGCTGGCCAACTGACCTTCCAACATACCGCGCAAGAATTTAATTTCTTGCTCCAAATCACGCAAGTTCTCATTACCTATGTCAGTCGCAGCAGATTCAGCCAGATCATCTTCGACTTCGAACTTGATGCCGGCCGTTTTTCTTGGTTCGGAAACTGCCGTTTTCTGCCCTGGAAAAAAAAAGGGTTGTGCCTCTCTGGAAAGTGTTGCTGCAGGAACCTCGCGACGAGCTTGGTTGCTATTGGATGAAGCGATCGCTGCGACATCGGCGGCAGGCGCCGCCATAATCTCGATCTTCCCACCGACCTTCTGGTTCGACAGAATGACAGCATCGGGACCGATCTCTTCCCTTACCAAACGCAACGCCTCGCGCGCCGTATCAGCATAGAATTTTTTTATATTCATCACTGGTTCCCTAACACGGACGTTACTTTAATATTTCTGGAGTCTGGCACTTCTGCGTGAGAAATCACTTTGAGATGTGGGGTGGCACGGCGCAGGAAACGCGACAACAATGAACGCAATGGTGCCGGAACCAGTAATACAGCAGGAAGACCGAGTTGCTCCTGCTGTTGTACCACCTGCTCCACCTGTCTCAACAAGTTTTCCGCCAAACCTGGCTCTAGCCCTGCTCCTTCACCACCGTTCGACTGGGTCGCCTGCATGAGAATCTGTTCTAGACGAGGATCGAGGGTTATCACCTGTAACTCTTCGCTGCCAGGATAGATCTCTTGGATGATAGCACGCCCTAACGCTACTCGAACTGCAGCGGTCAAGTCTTCCACACTCTGAGTACGAGGTACTTGATCGGAAATCGTCTCGATAACTGTACGCATATCACGAATGTGCACCCCTTCATCCAATAGATTTTGCAGAACCTTTTGCAAAGTACCCAATGGTACCTGCTTGGGCACCAGGTCTTCCGTCAGCTTGGGAGATTCCTTGCCCACATGATCCAGCAACTGTTGTACCTCCTCACGTCCCAATAATTCAGCGGCGTGACTTTGAATGACATTAGATAGATGCGTCGCCACTACAGTGCTGGCATCGACTACGGTATAACCGAAATTTTGCGCCTGCTCGCGATGTTCCGCATCGATCCAAACTGCCGGCAAGCCAAATGCAGGGTCACGCGTTGCAGTTCCTTCCAGTTCTCCCAATACCCTCCCAGGATTAATCGCCAGATACATGCCGGCAAATGCCTCCCCTTGCCCTATATCAACGCCTTTTAAAGCAATGCGATAGGCATTAGGACGCAATTCCAGATTATCGCGAATATGTACTGAAGGAACCAGAAAGCCCATCTCCTGAGCGAATTTTTTGCGGATACCCTTGATACGCCGCAACAACTCACCATCCTGTGCTCGATCCACCAGCGGGATCAACCGGTAACCTACTTCCAATCCAAGCACGTCCACTGGCATCACGTCATCCCAGCCGACCTCAACGACTTCAGGCGGCTTAGGCGCCACAACGGCTTCAGGAAGGGCGACGGGCGCGCGATGCCGCTGGTCAACCAAATAAGCAATCCCACCCAAAGTGGCAGCCAGCATTAAGAAGGCGAAATGCGGCATGCCGGGGATCAACCCAAGCAAACCGAGAATTCCACCGGTAAGCGAGAGTACTTGCGGGCGATTGAATAATTGGTTGACCAACTGCTCACTCAAATTCTCGTCGGTGGAAACCCGGCTTACAACGATACCAGCCGCCGTGGAAATCACCAGCGCCGGTATCTGCGCCACCAAGCCGTCGCCGATGGTCAATAGCGTGTAATTCGTGGCAGCAGTAGCAAGATCCAAATTGTGCTGCAATACACCAACACTCAATCCGCCTATGATATTAATCAGCATGATGAGGATCCCGGCGACCGCGTCACCACGCACGAATTTGCTGGCACCGTCCATCGAGCCATAAAAATCGGCTTCCTGCGACACCGTGGAACGGCGTGTCTTGGCCTCTTCCTCACCAATCAAGCCGGCATTAAGATCGGCGTCGATCGCCATCTGCTTGCCTGGCATTGCATCCAGGGTAAAACGTGCCCCGACCTCGGCAATCCGTCCCGCACCCTTGGTAATCACCACGAAGTTGATCACCACCAGAATGATGAACACCACAATACCGACGGTGTAATTGCCACCCACCAGAAAGTGTCCGAAAGCCTCGATTACCTTGCCCGCAGCATCTGGGCCAGTGTGGCCTTCAAGCAGCACTACCCGTGACGAGGCTACGTTGAGCGACAGCCTCAACAGGGTAGTCATTAAAAGGACGGTAGGAAATGCCGCAAATTCGAGGGGCTTCTGGGTATACAAACTGACCAGCAGCACTATTATCGACAAGGCGATATTAAAGGTG
>CALMWM010000677.1 GCA_937873435.1 uncultured Gallionellaceae bacterium | reverse complement strand
CACCGGTACGACATCCAGTTCGGGGAGTTTTCGGAGCGCCGCGAGCGTCGCCGGTCCATCCATGCCCGGCATCATCACGTCGAGCAGGATCAATTGCGGCGCGAATCCCACTGCCTTGCCCAAAGCTTCCTGACCGGAACTGCACACTTCCAGCGCAAACCCTCCGACCATCTCCAACGCCAGCTTGGCTACCGCCTGGATGTCCGGCTCGTCTTCCACATATAAAATGTTTTTCAGTTCAACCATCTCATCCTCCCTTCCTGTCAAGAACTGCGGTTATATCGTCCAGCACACGACCCGCATTGAACGGTTTGACGATAAACCCTGCCGCGCCGCTGGCAATCGCCTCCTTGACCCGTTCCATGGTCGAATCGGCGCTAATCATGATCACCCTGGTAGCGGGTAGCCGCTGCTTGATCACCCGTAACACCTCCAGACCGTCCATGCCGGGCATGTTGATATCGAGCAAGACCACACCGGGGTGGAATTTTCGGCATAGTTCCAACGCGCTTTCGCCATTGGAAGCTTCCCCGGCAATTTCATAATCGTCGGCACGCAAAATGATCTTCAGCGTATCGCGGATCATGCTGTCGTCGTCTACCACCAGTACGTTGGGTTTGTCAGGCTTCACGGTCATGTTGGGCGATCACGCTCATAATGGCATCCAGCAAGCGCTGGTTGCTGGTTCGAGATTTTATCAGGGTAGCGTCGACATCCAGTGCCAGCTTGCTGTCGATTTCATGCGCGGAGAATATCAGCACCGGCATGGACAGCCCCCTTTCCGCGATCAACGCCAGCAAGTCCAGCCCGGAGCCGTCCGGCAAGCCGACATCGAGGAGTACCAGGTCAAAATGGCGCCCTTCCAGCAATTTCCTGGCGGCAGCCAGGGAGGGCGCTGCAACCACATCGCCCTTTTCCCCGATCAGCGTTTTCACCACTTGACGGATATCGGGGTCATCCTCCACATGGAGAATGACCGGCAATCCAACGACATTCGCGGTCTTCTCGCGCAAGGCGGCGAATACCTTTTCCGGGCTGATCGGTTTGTCGAGCCAATCCAGCACCTCGATGCCCTCGCCCACCCGTTCGCGCTCGGCATTTGCCTTCGCCGAAATCATCAGGATCGGCAGCCCAGCGGTTTTTTCGTCGGCTTGCAGTTCCTGCACCAGCGACACCCCATCCTGCCCCGGCAAGGTGATGTCCAGCGTCATGGCGTGGTAATGCTGATCGGCCAGCATATCCTTGGCCTCTTCGGCGCTACCCGCGACATCCACCCGGTAGCCGCGCCGCTCCATCATCTCTCGCAATTGCGCGGCCGTTTCACTATCGTCTTCACAGATCAGGATACGCGGCGGGAGTGATATTCCGTCTATAGGGGCAGCATCCTCCTGCTCGGCGACATTTGGCAGCTCGAAGTAAAAGGTTGTACCCTGGCCCGGAGCACTGTCGAAGCCAATTACACCGCCCATTTTCTCGACTATGGCTTTAGTAATGCTCAATCCCAGGCCAGTTCCGCCCTTTTTCTTGGTATCCGAGGAATCCGCCTGGGAGAATTTCTGAAAAATCCGTCCGCGAAATTCTTCCGGGATGCCGCTGCCGTGATCGCTTACCGCCACCCTGACCATCGCCCCGACTGCTTTCACCGTTACAACCACCTCATCATCCGGCGGCGAGAACTTAGCCGCGTTGGACAACAGGTTGGCGAGCACCTGCGATAAGCGGTCGCTATCCACATTGACTTTGCTTCCAGGCAACGTTTCAGCTAGCGTAAAGCGCACCCGGTATTGCTCGCCGTAAGCATGATTGGCTTCCAGCGCCTGCTCGATCAATGGCATCAATTCGAATTCTTTCATTTCGAAGTGCATCTTGCCGGATTCGATCTTCTCCATGTCGAGAATATCGTTGATCAGGCGCACCAAGCGTTCGGCATTATTATAGGCGATCTCGACCATCGGCTTGGCCTGCGCCGGCAATTCGCCCGCCACCCCGCCGCGCACCAGCCCCAGCGAACCGCGAATCGAGGTCAATGGTGTGCGCAACTCATGGCTGACGGTGGAAATGAATTCGCTCTTCAGCTTGTCGATCTTGCGGCGTTCCGTCAGGTCGCGTGAAATCGCCACGAACAGGCGTTTGCCGCTACCTTCCTCGATCAGTTGCAGGAACACTTCCACCGGCAATTCGCTGCCATCCTTGCAACGATGCACGGTTTCGTAATTCAGCCACGGGCTGTCGCCGTTCAACAGCGGCGCCACATGGGAACGGAATACCTGCTCGGGCATCTGCGGCGTGCTCTCCCATACCCGCATATTCAGGAATTCCTCGCGGGCATAGCCAAGCGTGGCCATTGTTCCCTTGTTGAGGTAAACGAAGCGGAAGGTTTCCGGATCGAACATGAAAATCATGTCGAGCGTGTTGTCGAGAATATTTTTAAAGCGCTTGATTTCCTGCATCGCCTTGATGCGTTCGGTAATATCGGAAAATGTGACGACAGCGCCGGTAATTCTGCCGGCATCGATAATCGGGTAAGACGCATATTCCACGGGAAGCGGTTTTCCATCTTTCCGCCAGAAGACTTCGTCCGCCACCCTGCGGGATTGTCCGCTACCCAATGCCTGGTAGATGGGACAATCCTCCGACGCATAGAGCGAGCCATCGGCGTGCCGGTGATGAATCAGGGTGTGCATGTCCATTCCCAGCATCTCATCCACCACGTAGCCCAACAGGCGCGCAGCGGCGCCATTGATAAAGATGCAACGGCCTTCGACATCGATGCCGTAAATCCCCTCGCCGGTCGATTCCAGCAGCAGGCGCATTTGCTTATGCAAATTATCCAGCTTTTCCTCGGCCTGCTTGCGTTCGGTAATGTCGCGCACGATACCGGTGAACAAGCGTTTTTCACCTAAATGAAAAGTATTGACCGCCAGATCCATCGGGAATGTCGAACCGTCCTTGCGCAACCCCACCACCTCACGCCCGATACCGATGATTTTCTTGATGCCGCTGGTGCAGTGATTATGGAGATAGCCGTCGTGCTCGGCGCGATACGGCTCGGGCATCAGCATCTTGACATTGTTGCCGATCACTTCGGCAGCGCCATAGCCGAATATCCGCTCCGCCGCCTGATTGAAGGACTGGACGGTACCTGCTTCGTCAATGGTGATAATGCCGTCCAGGACATTTTCCAGCACGGTATGGCTGCGCGACTCGCTCTCCCCAAGCTTGGCGCTCATGCTTTCCGCCAAGGCCACGGCACGGGCGCGACCGGTCAACAACAACCACAGAGTCAGTGCCACCAGCAGACTGATGGTGACGCCGGCGTAGCCAATCGCCCTGAGCCGGGCGCGCGTCTCATGTGCATCGAATTCGGGCAGCGAATGCGTTGAAACCGTCCATTGATGGTTGCCAAAGTTGATTTTCCGGGTGGCATGATAATCGCCGTAGTCCGATCCGCCACTCTCCTCGGCTGTAAAGCTGTCGTACATCAGGAATTCGGGATGCACGCTTTCGCCGTCGTAGATTTCCAGATCGACCGCAGCCTGAAGCTCGCCGTACTGCTTGCCGAGAACACCTTTCATCAGGTCGTTCATGCGAAACGGCGCGTAGGTCCAACCCACCAGGTTCGCCCGGCGGCCCTCGATGCTATCAACCGTGGTGCCGTTGCGATAAACCGGGACATACATCAGGAAGCCGAACTGGACATCCTTGCCGGTTTCCTGCACCAGCTTCACCTTGCCGGAAATAGCGGTTTTCCCTTCTTCCCAGGCAAGCCGCATTGCCGCCCGGCGCACTGCCTCGGAATACATGTCGAAGCCGAAGGCGCGCTGGTTGCGCCAATCGAAGGGTTCGAGATACACGATGGCGCTATAGACGCCCCTCTCGCCTTCGGGCCTGATGGTATAGTTGGGAAAGCCTTCACGGCGGATCTGCGCGACATGGCGCGCCTTTTCTGTAACGGGAATGAGTTGGCTGTAGCCTACCCCCTGAATGCCCGGAAAACTTTGTTCAAGCTGGAGTTTCCCGACGTAAGTGCGAAATTCATCCCTCTCGACCGAACTCGATGCGGCGAACAAGCCCGATGCGCCGAGCAATACCTGCTCGTAACTCTTCAGACGGGTTTGGATATTGGCAACAATCTCGT
>CALMWM010000676.1 GCA_937873435.1 uncultured Gallionellaceae bacterium | reverse complement strand
AACCATGCAAACGCAAACGCGCCGGTTTCGGCAAGCGTAGTCCAGGACAATCCCAGCACGAAATAACTACCCACCAAGCTTGCCCCCATCGCAGCGACCAGCCCCCCCAGGGTGATACTCATCCGGGCAGGAATACCCAGCCGGTCCCACGCACTGCCCGACGAATCCAGCTTGGCCTTGGATTCATTAAGCTGCTTATACCGCGCCTCCGCCTGCCGCACCTGGTCGCGGGAAGGCTCCGAGCGCACGGACATATAGCCGATGGTTTGATCGTTCTTGCGCACCGGCACCACGAAGGCATCCACCCAGTAAAAATCACCGTTCTTGGCGCGGTTCTTGACGAGTCCTCGCCAAGGACGGCCTGCCTTGATCGTCCGCCATAAATCCTCGAAGGCTTGCGGCGGCATGTCCGGGTGACGGACGAGGTTATGGCTCTTGCCGATCAACTCGTCGTAGCTAAAACCTGAAAGCGCTACAAAGGCATCGTTGGCATACACGATGACGCCCTTGAGGTCGGTCTTGGAGACCAGGTAGTTGCCTTTGGGATAAGCTATTTCGTTTTGAGATACAGGCAGGTTTGTTTTCATTTTCGACACTCACGAGATTACGGCAGAAAAGAGCTATTCTATATGAAGCAAATAGCTTTGCGAGCCATATGTTGAAGCCGCTTGGCAACAATACAGCATGGCTTTCATGGTAAATACCGAAACGGTTCCATCTCCACCGATTCGAGCCTGGCGCCAAGCAGGATTACGCGGCCTTCGAGCCGATTGTCACCGGTATCGCTGAATTCGAAACGATAGGTGCGGCGCAACGCCGTGCGCCCCATCTCGTCACGGCCCAGCGCCAGCGCGACACTGGCGACCGTATCGTCGAGAAACTGCACCCCCGCCCGGTTGCAAGCCGCCTTCCCCGCATGGCGGGCGACTTCGATGGCGCGCAAACTATCGAACCAGAACCAGCCGAGCGCGGCAAGAAAAAGAAAAAGCAGTAAATCCAGCATATCCATAGGCAGAAAAATCCGGGTGACTAAATGTGTGATATTAGCCGATACAGCATGGCCTGCTCACTCTGCCTAACGCTACGTGGATGCGAGATTCAGATTGCCGGCGCCAATACTTCCGTCAACTTCCTCGATGACGTGAACCGGGCGGTTTTTCCCTCGGCCATCAGTTCGGAAGGTCCAAGAACCAGTTGGTCATCCCTGTCGAAGATCAGCATATCCAGACCGCCCATCTAACCAATCACCAGTTTCAGCAGATAATCGCGCAACTCGGAGGCCCATTCTCAACTAATGCGTGCCATCACAGCACCGACAAACCACTGATCTGGAATAAAAA
>CALMWM010000675.1 GCA_937873435.1 uncultured Gallionellaceae bacterium | reverse complement strand
GGACAGCGTAGCGCCTGCCTCTCGAGGCAGGCGAGGATTGAAACTCCATGTTGTCCGACTGCTCCATCACCTGGGCCGCAAGTAGCGCCTGCCTCTCGAGGCAGGCGAGGATTGAAACCCATTCGCAGTACAAAGGATGCCTGGCGGGTGCCGGTAGCGCCTGCCTCTCGAGGCAGGCGAGGATTGAAACCGCCATGCTCGGGCAATCCGCACTACCCACAACGACGTAGCGCCTGCCTCTCGAGGCAGGCGAGGATTGAAACTGCTACCCCAACTGGACGCTCCCCAGCGCCACCGTGTAGCGCCTGCCTCTCGAGGCAGGCGAGGATTGAAACCTGATCTTAGCGGTCATGTGGATATTGGCTCGCCTGTAGCGCCTGCCTCTCGAGGCAGGCGAGGATTGAAACATCGACATCAAAACCGGTGAGGCAGCCTAAACATGTAGCGCCTGCCTCTCGAGGCAGGCGAGGATTGAAACAATCACATAGGCTTGGACGGCTACCGGCGCCTCACGTAGCGCCTGCCTTTCACGACAAGCGAAAATAGAACCGAACTGCGCCGACTGTAATAACCGGCCCTTTACACCAGTAATGCTGCGGCAACCTTGCGGCCTTCTCCGGCCAGGATGTTGTAGGTGCGGCAGGCGGCGAAGGTGTCCATGATTTCCACGCCGATCTGCATGGCAGCAAGGGCTATGCGGATTTCGCGGGTGGGGAATTGCAGTTTGGCGCCGGTTCCCAGCAGGATGATTTCCGGGGCGTGGGCGAGTATCGGTACGAGATGCGCTTCGCTCAATTCTTCCACGCTGTGCGGCGCCCAGGGTTCGACTGGGGCGTCGGGCAAAACGATCAGGCTAACTTCGTGGCGCGTCCGGTTGACCACCACGTAGCCTTCGCCGTAGGCGGTGAACAGGTTGCTTACGCCGGCAGCGGCGAGGTTCAGCTTCATGCGGACTCCAATTGCGGCGCGGGGTGCGCTCGGGTAACATTATACCTTTTGATCAGCCCAACCATGCGTCCAGCGATTGCACTACCATGAGGCATCAACGGAAACGAAGGAAACAGCCCCCCATGCAACCCGTTCTCAAATCCACCAAACTCAACAACGTCTGCTACGACATCCGCGGACCGGTGATGGAACGCGCGCGCCAGATGGAGGGAGAGGGGCACCGCATCATCAAGCTGAACATCGGCAACCCTGCCGCGTTCGGTTTCGAGGCGCCGGAGGAGATCGTCCACGACGTGATCATGAATCTGCCCAATGCTTCCGGCTATTCCGATTCCAAGGGCTTGTTCGCCGCACGCAAGGCGATCATGCACTACACCCAGCAAAAGGGCATTCCCGACGTGCAGATGGAGGACATCTACATCGGCAACGGGGTGTCCGAACTGATCGTGATGGCGATGCAGGCGCTGCTCAACAATGGCGACGAGGTGCTGGTGCCGGCGCCCGACTATCCGTTGTGGACCGCCGCGGTGACCCTGGCAGGCGGCGCGGCGCACCATTACCTGTGCGACGAGGGGAGCGGCTGGCTGCCCGACCTGAACGATATTCGCGGCAAGATCAATGCCAATACCCGCGCCATCGTCATCATCAATCCGAACAATCCGACCGGTGCGCTGTATCCGGTGGAACTGCTCAAGGAAATCGTCGAGATCGCCCGTCAGCACCAGCTGATCATCTATGCCGACGAAATCTACGACAAGGTGCTGTACGACGGCAATGTCCATACCTCGATCGCCTCGCTGGCCGACGATGTGCTGTTCGTGACCTTCAACGGCTTGTCCAAGAATTACCGCGCCGCCGGTTACCGCGCCGGCTGGCTGTCGGTGTCCGGCGAGAAGCGCCACGCCCGGGACTATATCGAAGGGCTGACCATGCTGGCCTCGATGCGCTTGTGTTCCAACGTGCCGGCGCAATTCGCGATCCAGACCGCGTTGGGCGGTTACCAGAGCATCGACGACCTGGTGGCGCCGGGCGGTCGGCTGTGCCGCCAGCGCGATTTGGCGTGGCAGATGCTGAACGATATTCCCGGGGTGTCCTGCACTAAACCGCAGGGCGCGATGTACCTGTTCCCGCGCCTCGACCCGAAAATGTACCCGATCGACGACGACCAGCAGTTCATCCTCGAACTGCTGCTTGAGGAAAAAGTCCTGCTGGTGCAGGGCAGCGGCTTCAACTGGCCGAATCCCGACCATTTCCGGGTGGTGTTCCTGCCCAATATGGACGACCTGACCGAGGCGATCAACCGGATTGCGCGCTTCCTGGAAAATTACCGCAAGAGGCATACAACCTAGAGGCTAGGGGGGAGAGGCTAGGGGCTAGGAGATGCGGCGTTTTGCGCCTGGATTTTTCTAGTCTCTAGTCTCTAGCCTCTAGCCCCTGCTTTTAAGGAAAAACATGAAACCCATCAACGTAGGACTATTAGGCCTGGGCACTGTCGGCGGCGGCACGCTCACGGTATTGCGCCGCAACGCCAGTGAAATCACGCGCCGCGCCGGGCGCGAGATTCGCGTCACGATGGCGGCGGTGCGCGACCTGGAAAAAGCCCGCAAGCTGGCGGGCAACGAACTGGAAATCGTCACCGATCCGTTCGAGGTGGTCAACAACCCGGACATCGATATCGTGGTCGAACTGATCGGCGGCTATACGCTGTCCAAGGAGCTGGTGCTGAAGGCCATCGCCAACGGCAAGCACGTGGTCACCGCCAACAAGGCGCTGCTGGCGCTGCACGGCAACGAGATTTTCAAGGCCGCCCAGGACAAGGGCGTGATGGTGGCCTTCGAGGCTGCCGTAGCGGGCGGCATCCCGATCATCAAGGCGCTGCGCGAAGGCCTGACCGCCAACCGCATCGAGTGGATCGCCGGCATCATCAACGGCACCACCAACTTCATCCTTTCCGAAATGCGCGATAAGGGCCTGTCCTTCGACACCGTGCTGAAACAGGCCCAGGAGCTGGGCTACGCCGAGGCCGACCCGACCTTCGACATCGAAGGCATCGACGCCGCGCACAAGCTGATGATCATGTCGGCCATCGGTTTCGGCATCCCGATGCAGTTCGACAAGGCTTACACCGAGGGGATTTCCAAGCTGACCCGCGAAGACATCCAGTACGCCGAAGAACTGGGCTACCGCATCAAGCTGCTCGGCATCACCAAGCGCACCCCCAACGGCATCGAACTGCGCGTGCACCCCACGCTGATCCCGACCAAGCGCCTGATCGCCAACGTCGAAGGGGTGATGAACGCCGTGCTGGTCAAGGGCGACGCGGTCGGTGCGACCATGTACTACGGGCGCGGCGCCGGTGCCGAACCGACCGCCAGCGCGGTGGTGGCCGACCTGGTCGACGTGACGCGGATGCACACCGCCGACCCGGAACACCGCGTGCCGCACCTGGCGTTCCAGCCGGATGCGTTGTCCGACACCCCGATCCTGCCGATCAGCGAAGTGCGCACCTCGTACTACCTGAGGATGCGCGCCTTCGACAAACCGGGCGTGCTGGCCGATCTGACGCGCATCCTGGCCGACCTGGAAATATCCATCGACGCGATGATCCAGAAAGAGCCGTCGGAAGGCGAGGAGCAAGTGAATATCATCATGCTCACCCACGAAACCGTGGAAAAAAACATCGACCAGGCCATCGCCAAGATCGAGGCGTTGTCGACCATCGCCGGCAAGGTGACGCGGATACGGCTGGAAGAATTGGAAAAGTAGCCAATGACAAAATATAGCGGCATGACCGCAGAACAGTTTTTGAGATATTTGCAGTCTCATGCCGAGTCATTTGCTGACGCCGTTGCGACCAACGAGGGTGACTGGATCATCAAAGGGTTCATTGATGTATATCAGCGCATCTACACCATTTCGGTTGATACAAAAATTGTTTCAAAGGTTCTTGAGTTGCTGCTTTTTCCGATGTTCGTGGAGTTCGGTAAGCAGCATGGCCTGGAAATCGAATTGTCGCCGCATCAGAACTTTTACCCAGACCTTACGTTTGTCGATAAGAATACTGGAAACAAATTCGCTGTCGATATAAAAAGCACTTACCGAGTTGATGATGCGAATGTGAATGGCATGACACTAGGCGCATTCACAGGATACTTCCGCAATCGCAAGAGCCAGAAGAATACGCTGTATCCGTATGGCGAGTATCAAGGGCATTTTGTACTGGGTGTGATTTATTCAAAGCCCGCAAATGCAATTGATGAAAGAAAGCAGTACGAGCTGAAAGACATTAAAAAAATTCCATCAGTCATCAAAGATTTCCAATTCTTCGCACAACCAAAATATCGCATTGCAGCATCTAGGCCGGGAAGTGGGAACACCAAAAATATCGGCTCTATTGCGCGAATTGACCACCTATTGAATGGCTCGGGTGTTTTTGCAAAGCTGGGCGAGGAAGTTTATGACGACTACTGGATGTTCTATTTGACCAAGGATATGGCCAAGACATTAGACATTGAACGCCCATATACCAATTTGAAAACTTACCTCGAATACAAGCAACGAGGAGTTGATACGTTGCGTAAATACGAAAAAGAAATTTCCGCGCTTGGTGATGACGAGCCGAGTGGAGAGGAAGATGCACAATGAGTTCGCCGCCACTCGTTCCACCGATCAAGTGCCAGGGAATTAAAACCAAGCTGGTGGCTGAGATCGCCAATATGGCCGGAGAGTTGTCGGATGGTCGATGGATCGAGCCGTTTTGCGGTTCCGGTGTGGTCGCCTTAAATCTCCAGCCCAAACGGGCATTACTGTGTGATTCAAACATTCACATCATTCAGTTCTACAAAGACATTCAATCAGGCTATCTAACCTCGCTTGGAGTTAGAGAATTCTTGAGCGAGCAAGGGGCAAAATTGCTCTCTGTTGGAGAGGCGTATTTTTACGAGGTGCGAGAGCGCTTCAACAATGCGCCCAACTCTTTTGACTTCCTGTTTTTGAACAGGTCGTGTTTCAACGGCGTGATGCGCTTCAATCGCTCCGGCAGGTTCAATGTGCCATTTTGCCGAAAGCCAGAAAGGTTCGCACCAGCCTACATCACTAAGATCGTGAATCAGGTGCAAACCATTTCCCGAGTGTTGTCGGTTTCTGATTGGGAATTTAAGGTTGCCGATTTTAGGGAGTCGATTGCAACAGCGGAGCGCGATGATGTCGTATATGCAGACCCTCCTTACGCAGGTAGACACACAGATTATTTCAATGGATGGTCAGATCGGGACGAGGCTGACTTAGCTGATTTGCTCGCCAATTTGTCGTGCAAATTCATTCTTTCTACTTGGCATAGCAATGAATTTAGAACCAATATTCAAGTTGAAAAAAATTGGGCATCGGATCACTTTCATATTTTTACCAAGGCGCATTACTACCACGTCGGTGCAGCAGAGGAGCTTCGGCACCCCATGCTGGAGGCGCTGATAACAAACTTTTGTCATACAGAGGCAGTAGGTAGGCATGAAGCACGTCAACAATCATTGTTTGTTGAGCAGCAGCGAGCACACTACGTCACCATTTAAACAAGCGAGAAACCATGAAATATTTGAGCACCCGCGGCGGCATGTCGCCCAAGAACTTTACCGAAATCCTGCTCGGCGGACTCGCGCCGGACGGCGGTCTGGCCGTGCCGGACGCCTACCCCAAGGTGACCGCGGAAGAACTCGCCGCGATGCGCGGGATGGACTACCGCCAGTTGGCGTTCGAGGTGATGCGGCGCTTTGCCACCGACATCCCGGTGGACGACTTGAAGCGCCTGATCGACAAGACCTACACCGCCGCCGCTTTCGGTAGCGACGAAATCACGCCGGTGAAGACACTGGAGCCGGGTTTGCATATTCTCGGCCTGTCTTACGGCCCGACGCTGGCGTTCAAGGACGTGGCGATGCAGTTCCTCGGCAACCTGTTCGAATACGTGCTGGCCAAGGACAACGCCGAGCTCAACATCCTCGGCGCGACTTCGGGCGACACCGGCAGCGCGGCGGAATACGCGATGCGCGGCAAGAAGGGCATCAAGGTGTTCATGCTGTCGCCGCTGGGCAAGATGAGCCCGTTCCAGACCGCCCAGATGTACGCGCTGCAAGACGCCAACATCTACAATCTGGCGGTGACGGCGCCGTTCGACGCCTGTCAGGACATCGTCAAGGCGGTCTCCAACGATCTCGCCTTCAAGGAAAAATACAAGATCGGGGCGGTCAACTCGATCAACTGGGCGCGCGTCACGGCGCAAGTAGTGTATTACTTCAAGGCTTATTTCGCGGTGACCAGGAGCAATAAGGAAAAAGTCTCGTTCTCGGTGCCGTCCGGCAATTTCGGCAACGTCTGCGCCGGCCATCTCGCCCGCATGATGGGCCTGCCGATTGCCAAGCTGATCGTCGCGACCAACGAGAACGACGTGCTCGACGAATTCTTCCGCACCGGCGTGTATCGCCCGCGCCCCGAGACCGTACACACCAGCAGCCCGTCGATGGACATCACCAAGGCGTCGAATTTCGAGCGCTTCGTCTACGATCTGGTGGGCCGCGACGGCAAGGTACTCAAGGAACTCTGGACGCGCCTGGAAAAAGACGGCTATTTCGACCTCAAGGACACCCCGTACTTCGCCAAGGTGAAGGAATTCGGCGTCGAATCCGGCGCCAGCCACCACGCCGAGCGTCTCGAAACCATCCGCAGCGTGTACCAGCAATACAACGTGATGATCGACACCCACACCGCCGACGGCCTCAGGGTCGGGCTGGCGCACCGCGACAGCGGCATCCCGCTGGTGTGCCTGGAAACCGCGCTGCCGGCCAAGTTCGAGGAAACCATGCGCGAGGCGCTGGGCCGCGATCCCGACCGTCCCGCCAGCTACGTCGGCATCGAGCAGTTGCC
>CALMWM010000674.1 GCA_937873435.1 uncultured Gallionellaceae bacterium | reverse complement strand
GCTGTGGCCGATGACTTTCGGTTTGGCTTGCTGTGCGGTGGAAATGATGCAGGCCGGCGCATCGCGCTATGACCTGGATCGTTTCGGTATCGTGTTTCGCCCCAGGCCGCGCCAGTCCGATTTGATGATCGTGGCCGGAACGCTGACCAACAAGATGGCGCCGGCTTTGCGCAAGGTCTACGACCAGATGGCCGAGCCGCGCTGGGTGTTGTCGATGGGTTCATGCGCCAACGGTGGAGGCTATTACCATTACTCCTACTCGGTGGTGCGCGGTTGTGATCGCATCGTCCCGGTGGATGTCTATGTGCCGGGCTGTCCGCCGACTGCCGAAGCGCTGCTCTACGGGCTGATCCAGATCCAGAACAAGATCAAGCGCACGCAAACCATAGCCCGTAGCTGATGCCATGAACACTAAACTGGAAAGACTGACCACAAACCTGAAGGCCGCGCTGGGCGATAAGATCGCCAGCCTGGCCGAATACGTCGGTGAAGTGACCATCGTCGTAAAGGCATCCGACTGGCTGCATGTGGCGCATCAGTTGCGCGACCGTCCCGAGCTGGGATTCGAGCAGCTGACCGACCTGTGCGGCGTGGATTACAGCGAATATGGGGAAGGCGCCTGGCAGGGCAAGCGTTTTGCCGCGGTCAGCCACATGCTTTCGATCAGCAATAATTGGCGCCTGCGTGTGCGGGTATTTGCTGAAGACGACGAATTTCCCATGCTGGATTCCGTCGCGGAGGTATGGCCGATCGCCAACTGGAACGAGCGCGAGACCTTCGATCTGTACGGCATTATTTTCTCCGGCCATCCCGACCTACGCCGCATCTTGTCCGATTACGGTTTTATCGGCCACCCGTTCCGCAAGGATTTCCCCTTGGTCGGCAACGTCGAAATGCGCTACGACCCGGAGTTGCGGCGTGTGGTATACCAGCCGGTGAGCATGGAAAATCGCGTCGCAATACCGCGCGTTATTCGCGAGGAGGGCTACGGTGCCTGAAATCCAGAATTACACATTGAACTTTGGCCCGCAGCATCCGGCGGCGCACGGCGTATTGCGCCTGGTGCTGGAGCTGGATGGCGAGGTGGTGATGCGCGCCGATCCGCATATCGGCCTGTTGCACCGCGCTACCGAGAAGCTTGCAGAGCACAAGATTTTCCTGCAGGCGATGCCCTACATGGACCGTCTCGACTATGTGTCGATGATGTGCAACGAGCACGCTTACGTGATGGCCGTCGAGAAACTGCTGGGCGTCGAAGTTCCGGTGCGTGCCCAATACATCCGCGTAATGTTCGACGAGATCACCCGCATCCTCAATCACTTGTTGTGGTTGGGTGCGCACGGTCTGGACATCGGCGCGATGACGATGTTCCTGTATACCTTCCGCGAGCGCGAAGACCTGATGGATGTCTACGAGGCGGTTTCCGGCGCGCGCCTTCATGCAGCCTACTACCGTCCCGGCGGCGTTTACCGCGATCTGCCGGATACGATGCCGTTATACGAAGTCGGCAAGATGACCGTCCACAGCGAAAAAGACGTAGCGGGCATGAACTCAAACCGCCACGGTTCGGTGCTGGATTTCATCGAGGATTTCACCCGGCGTTTCCCGGCTTGTGTCGACGAATACGAAACCCTGTTGACCGACAACCGCATCTGGAAGCAGCGCACCGTGGGCATCGGCGTGGTGACGCCGGAACGAGCGTTGGCGCTGGGCCTGACCGGGCCGATGATCCGCGGCTCGGGAATCGAATGGGATTTGCGCAAGACCCAGCCGTATGAAGTGTACGACAAGGTGGATTTCGATATCCCGGTCGGCGTCAACGGCGACTGCTACGACCGCTACTTGGTGCGCATGGAAGAAATGCGTGAGTCCAACCGCATCATCAAGCAGTGCGTGGATTGGCTGCGCGTCAATCCCGGCCCGGTGATCAGCGAAAACCACAAAATCGCACCGCCGTCGCGTGCCGGCATGAAGGAAAACATGGAAGAGCTGATTCACCATTTCAAGCTCTTTACCGAAGGCTTCCACGTGCCTCCGGGCGAGGCTTATGCTGCTGTGGAACATCCCAAGGGCGAGTTCGGGATTTACCTGATTTCCGACGGCGCCAACAAACCCTATCGCATGAAAATTCGCGCTGCCGGCTTTGCCCACATGGCGGCGATGGATGAAATGGCGCGCGGACACATGATTGCAGACGTGGTCGCGCTGATGGGAACCTACGACATTGTGTTTGGAGAGATAGACCGATAATGCTCTCATCCGAATCGCTCATTCAAATCGACCGCGAGGTCGCCAAATACCCGCCAAACAACAAGCAGTCGGCGGTGATGTCGGCATTGCGTATCGCGCAGATCGAGAAGGGCTGGCTCGCGCCGGAAACCATCGAATTCGTCGCTACCTACCTGGAGATCCCGGCTATCGCGGCATGGGAGGTGGCGACTTTCTACAATATGTACGAACTGAAGCCGGTCGGCAAATACAAGCTGACCGTCTGTACCAACTTGCCGTGCAGTCTGATGGGCGCGCAAAGCGTGGTCGAGTATTTGCAGGACAAGCTCGGCATCGGCTTCAACGAGACCACATCCGACGGCAAGTTCACGCTGAAAATGTCGGAATGCATGGGCTCCTGCGGAGAAGGTCCGCTGTTGACCATCAATAACCACAAGATGCGGGTGCAACTGACGCCGGCCAAGATTGACGAAATCCTGGCGGGGCTGGAGTAATCATGGCGAATGAAGTGATTTTTCACAGCATCCATCTGCCGGAATCCTGGAAGCTGGAGAACTACCTCAAGACCGGCGGCTACGACGCGCTGAAAAAGGTCATTGCCGAGAAAATTCCGGCCGAGGAAATTATCGCCCAGGTCAAGACCAGCGCATTGCGCGGTCGCGGTGGTGCAGGCTTCCCCACGGGACTCAAGTGGAGTTTCATGCCGCGCCAGTTTCCCGGCGACAAGTACGTGGTGTGCAACACCGACGAAGGCGAGCCGGGTACCTTCAAGGATAAGGACATCGTCCGTTTCAACCCGCACCAGTTGATCGAAGGCATGATCATCGCCGGCTACACGCTGGGGGCAACGGCAGGATACAACTACATTCACGGCGAAATCTTCGAATGCTACGAGCGCTTCGAAGCGGCGCTGGACGAGGCGCGCGCCGCCAACCTGCTGGGCAAGAACATATTGGGTTCCGGCTGGGATTTCGACATCCATGCTCACCACGGCTATGGCGCCTACGTGTGCGGCGAGGAAACCGCCTTGCTCGAATCCATCGAGGGCAAGAAAGGCCAGCCGCGTTTCAAGCCGCCGTTCCCGGCGAGCTTCGGTCTGTATGGCAAACCGACCACCATCAACAATACCGAAACGCTGGCTTCGATACCCTACATCGTCAAGCATGGCGGGCAGAAGTTCCTCGAACTGGGCAAACCGAACAACGGTGGCACCAAGATTTTTTCTGTCTCAGGTCACGTCAACAAGCCGGGCAACTACGAAATCGGCATGGGCACGCCGTTCAAGGACCTTCTCGAAATGGCCGGCGGCGTACGCGACGGGCACAAGCTCAAGGCAGTGATCCCCGGCGGTTCCTCGGTGCCGGTGGTTCCCGCCGAGATCATGATGGATCTGACCATGGACTACGATTCCATCGCCAAGGCCGGCTCGATGCTCGGTGCCGGCTCGGTGATCGTGATGGACGAGACGGTGTGCATGGTCAAGGCGCTGGAACGACTCTCCTATTTCTACTTCGAAGAATCCTGCGGTCAGTGCACGCCCTGCCGCGAGGGTACCGGCTGGCTGTACCGCGTAGTGCAGCGGATCGAGCACGGCGAAGGCCGCCAGGAAGACCTCGATTTGCTCGACTCGGTGGCCGGCAACATCATGGGGCGCACCATTTGCGCGCTCGGCGATGCAGCGGCAATGCCGGTGCAGGGGATGCTCAAGCATTATCGCGACGAATTCGAATATCACAGCAAGCACAAGAAGTGCATGGTTTCTGGCGTCTAAAATATGGCTAACATCGAAATGGACGGTAAAGCGCTCTCCGTGCCAGATGGCAGCACGGTCATCGACGCGGCCGACGCGGCGGGCATCTATATCCCGCGTTTCTGCTATCACAAGAAACTGTCGGTTGCCGCCAACTGCCGGATGTGCCTGGTCGAAGTGGAAAAAGCGCCCAAGCTGCTGCCGGCCTGCGCAACCCCGGTGATGGAAGGCATGAAGGTGCAGACCCGCTCGCCCAAGGCGCTGGCAGCGCAAAAAGCGGTGATGGAGTTCATGCTGATCAACCATCCGCTGGATTGCCCGATTTGCGACCAGGGCGGCGAGTGCCAGTTGCAGGATCTGGCCGTGGGCTACGGGAAAGGCGGATCGCGCTACCAGGAAGAAAAGCGCGTCGTACTCAACAAGAATATCGGCCCGCTGATCTCCACAGACATGACGCGCTGCATCCATTGCACGCGCTGCGTGCGCTTCGGCCAGGAAATCGGCGGCATCATGGAAATGGGACAGATCGGTCGCGGCGAGCATTCCGAGATCACGCCTTTCCTCGGCCATGCGGTCAGCTCCGAGCTGTCAGGCAACATGATCGACCTGTGTCCGGTCGGCGCGCTTACCAGCAAACCGTTCCGTTACAAGGCGCGCAGCTGGGAATTGAAGCACACCGCATCGGTGGCGCCGCACGACAGCCTGGGCAGCAATATCGAGATTCACAGCAAGAACGGCACGGTGCTGCGCGTCGTGCCGCGCGAGAACGAAGAGATCAACCAGTGCTGGCTGTCCGACCGCGACCGCTTTGCCTATGAAGGGCTGGCTGCGAAGGATCGCTTGCGGCGTCCGATGATCAAGCAGAACGACGTATGGCGCGAATGCGACTGGCAATATGCGCTGGATTTCGCCGTGCACGCATTGCAGGCGCTCAAGGAGAAGCACGGTGCGCAGCAGGTCGGCGCGCTGGCGACGCCGCAAGCTACCGTGGAAGAACTGTTCCTGCTGCAAAAAGTGATGCGCGGCATGGGCAGCGACAATGTCGATTTCCGCCTGCGCCAGAGCGATTTCAGCGCCGATGCAGGTTTGCAAGGC
Organism: uncultured Gallionellaceae bacterium; assembly: GCA_937873435.1. Classification (GTDB taxonomy): domain Bacteria; phylum Pseudomonadota; class Gammaproteobacteria; order Burkholderiales; family Sulfuricellaceae; genus JAGXQV01. The sequence continues at coordinate 4,647 of CALMWM010000674.1, read as the reverse complement.
GCTCCTTGGCTAGGTATGGCGGTTGCCGAGGTGTCCAAGCTGGATAGCGTGCTGCTGGTCGGCACCAACCTGCGCGCCGATCATCCGCTGCTAGCGCTGCGCTTGCGTCAAGCGGCCAAGCACGGTGCGCGCGTGAGTCTGCTCAACCCGCTGGACGACGATCTGTTCATGCCGTTGGCAGCCAAGGCGATTGTTTCTCCGGCAGCCATGGCGGAAACTCTCGATCAGGTGCGTCGCGTACTGGCAGGCGAGACCGTCTCGGGCGATGCTCAGAAGATTGCCGCCAACCTTCAGCAGGGCGAAAGCAAAGCCGTGTTGCTCGGTAACCTGGCGCAACACCATCCACAGTTTTCCGAGCTGCATTCGCTCGCGCAGCAGATTGCGGCAGCGTGCGGCGCCAAGCTGGGCTTCCTCGGCGAATCCGCCAACAGCGTCGGCGGCTATTTGGCGGGTGCGTTGCCGGCTGCTGGCGGTTTGAATGCCGGCGCCATGCTGAACAATGCACCGAAAGCGACGATTTTGCTGGGTGTCGAGCCGGAAGGCGATACTTACAACCCGGCGCAGGCCATGGCTGCGCTGCGTAGCGCCGATCTGGTCGTGGCGCTGAGTGCCTACAAGAGCCCGACATTGCTGAAAAGCGCCGACGTGCTGCTGCCGATAGCACCTTTCTCGGAGACTTCCGGCACTTTCGTCAGTACCGAAGGCCGTGTCCAAAGCTTCGCGGCAGCCGTCAAGCCGCTCGGAGAGGCGCGTCCGGCCTGGAAAGTCTTGCGCGTGCTGGGCAACCTGCTCGCGCTCGATGGCTTCGATTACGACAGTAGCGAGCAGGTGCGTGACGTTGCGTTGACCGGCGCAGTGTCGGTGAAATTGAATAACACACTGAAAACGCTGAAACCCTTATCCAAGGTAACGCACGGCGCATTGCAACGTGTCGGCGATGTGTCGGCCTACCACGCCGATGCCATCGTGCGCCGCGCCACGTCGTTGCAGACCAGTCATGCCGCTGCGAACAACGCACGGATGAACGGGGCGCTGCTGAGCAGTCTGGGTTTGTGCGAAGGGGTGCTGATCAAGGTGTCACAAGGCGAAGGCAGTGCCGAACTCAAGGCCGCTCGCGACGACAAGTTGCCGGACGCCTGCGTGCGCGTGGCGGCTGGCAGTGCCGCGACCGCCACGCTGGGCGGTCTATTCGATGAAATCAAGGTGGAGAGGGCGTAACCAAGATGTTTGAAACCGTCATTCTCTCGTTGCAAGGCCTTCTCGGCCCGGTGTGGCCGCTGGTCTACAGCATGGCCAAGATCGTCGCCATCGTCGCGCCGCTGATGCTGGGCGTGGCCTACCTTACTTACGCCGAGCGCAAGATCATCGGCTACATGCAAGTGCGCATCGGGCCTAATCGCGTCGGGCCGAAAGGCTGGCTGCAACCGATTGCCGACGCGCTCAAGCTGATGACCAAGGAAATCATCATCCCCAGCGGCTCCAACAAGGCATTGTTCATTCTGGGCCCGGTTCTGGCGATTGCCCCCGCGCTGGCGGCATGGGCGGTGGTGCCGTTTTCGCCCGAATTGGTGTTGGCGAATGTTGATGCCAGTTTGCTGTACATCATGGCCATCACCTCGATGGGGGTGTACGGCATCGTGTTAGCGGGCTGGGCGTCCAACTCCAAATATGCGTTCCTCGGTGGGATGCGCGCTGCAGCACAGATCGTCGCCTATGAAATTGCGATGGGCTTTGCCCTGGTCGGCGTGCTGATGGCGGCGCAAAGCCTGAACCTGGTGGAAATCGTCAAAGCCCAGCAAGGCGGAGTGTTCAGCTGGTACTGGCTGCCGTTGTTCCCGTTGTTCATCGTGTATCTGATCGCCAGCGTGGCCGAAACCAATCGCGCGCCGTTCGACGTGGTGGAAGGCGAATCGGAAATCGTCGGCTTCCACGTGGAATATTCCGGCATGGCTTTCGCGGTATTCTTTCTCGCCGAATATGCCAATATGATTCTGGTGGCGACGCTCACCAGCATCATGTTCCTCGGCGGCTGGAATCCATTGTTCGATTTCGCGCCGTTCACCTGGATCCCGGGTTTCTTCTGGCTGATCGGCAAAGTGTGCTTCGTACTGTTTTTGTTTCTGTGGTTCCGCGCCACATTCCCGCGCTACCGCTACGACCAGATCATGCGCCTGGGCTGGAAGGTGTTCATTCCGGTAACCCTGGTGTGGATACTGGTGGTGGGCGCAATGATGCAAACGCCTTACGGCTACCTGTTCCACTAAGGCGGAGTAGAGAACATGGACCGAATTAAAGATTTCTTCTCGACCTTCCTGCTGATCGAACTGCTCAAGGGCATGGCGGTGACCGGGCGCTATATGTTCGCGCGCAAGATCACCATCCAGTTCCCCGAAGAACGCACCCCGATGTCGCCGCGTTTTCGCGGGCTGCATGCGTTGCGTCGTTACCCGAACGGGGAAGAGCGCTGCATCGCCTGTAAATTGTGCGAAACCATCTGCCCGGCGCTGGCGATCAACATTGAACTGGCGCAGCGCGACGACGGTTCGCGCCGCACCACACGCTACGACATCGACCTGACCAAGTGTATTTTCTGCGGCTTCTGCGAGGAATCCTGTCCGGTGGACGCCATCGTCGAGACGCGGATTTTCGATTACCACGGTGAATCGCGCGGCGACCTGCTGTACACCAAGGATAAATTGTTGGCGGTGGGCGACAAGAACGAAGAGCAAATTGCCAAGGACAAAGCGGCAGATGCCCGCTACCGCTGAAGAAACTGGACAACACGATGAACTTTGAAACGCTGATATTTTACTTTCTCGCCAGCATTATGCTGTTTGCCGGGCTGCGCGTGATTACCGTACGCCACCCGATTCATGCGGCGTTGTATCTGGTGCTGGCATTTTTTACCGCAGCCGGCTTGTGGCTGATGCTGGAGGCCGAATTCCTCGCGATCACACTGGTGTTGGTGTACATCGGCGCGGTAATGGTGCTGTTCCTGTTCGTGGTGATGATGCTCGACCTCGATTTGCAACGCTTGCGTCAGGGGTTCTGGCAAAGTTTGCCGCTGGCCGCCCTGGTGGGGGGCCTGATGATCCTGGAAATGGTACTGGTGCTGGGACGCAAGAGCTTTATCCCCGATTTTGCCAGCATGGAGCCGCATCATGCAGCCGACTACAGCAACACCAAGGAGTTGGGGCGCTTGTTGTATACCGATTACGTCTACCCGTTCGAACTGGCAGCGGTGGTGCTGCTGATCGCCATTGTCGCCGCCATCGCGATTACCTTGCGGCGCCGCAAGAATACCAAGCATCAGGACCCGGCTGAACAAGTCAAGGTGCGTCGTGCCGATCGTGTCCGCATGGTTTCCATGCCTTCACAAAAGCAAAGCGAAGAATGAAGGAGCTGTCGTGCTGTCATTAACCCATTACCTGATTCTCGGCGCGCTGCTGTTTACCATCAGCATTGTGGGGATATTCCTAAACCGCAAAAATCTGATCGTGATCCTGATGGCGATCGAGTTGATGCTGTTGGCTGTGAATATTAACTTTGTCGCGTTTTCACATTATCTGAACGATGCCGCCGGGCAGGTGTTCGTATTCTTCATTCTTACCGTGGCAGCGGCGGAGTCGGCCATTGGCCTGGCGATTCTGGTCGCGCTGTTCCGCAATTTGAAGACGATCAACGTGGACGACCTGGACCACCTCAAGGGCTAACATGACGGATATGCAAACACTCTACCTGCTAGTGCCGCTCGCTCCCCTTGCCGGAGCGATCATCGCCGGCCTGTTCGGGCGCGTTATCGGACGCAGCGCTTCACACTGGGTTACGATCCTGGGCGTAGCCGTGTCCTTTATTCTTTCACTGATCATTTTTCGCGACGTGCAGCAAGGCCACATATTCAACGGCACCGTCTATACCTGGCTGACCAGCGGCGATACGCGCTTCGAGGTGGGTTTCCTGGTCGACAAGTTGACCGTTTTGATGATGCTGGTGGTGACCTTCGTGTCGCTGATGGTGCATGTCTATACCATCGGCTACATGGCGGAAGATCCCGGCTATCAGCGTTTCTTCAGCTACATTTCGCTGTTCACTTTCTCGATGCTGATGCTGGTTATGTCGAACAACTTCGTCCAGTTGTTTTTCGGCTGGGAAGCGGTGGGGCTGGTTTCCTACCTGCTGATCGGCTTCTGGTATACCCGCCCGACGGCGATTTACGCCAACCTCAAGGCATTCCTGGTCAACCGTGTCGGCGACTTCGGCTTCCTGCTGGGTATCGGCTTGGTGCTAGCGAACTTCGGCACACTCGACTACGCAGCCGTGTTTGCCCGCGCACCGGAAATGACCGGCATCCAGATGGTACTGAGTCCCGGATTCCAGCCTGCGCTAATCACGGTCATCTGCATCTTGTTGTTCATCGGTGCGATGGGCAAATCGGCGCAGTTCCCGCTGCATGTCTGGCTGCCCGACTCGATGGAAGGCCCAACCCCGATTTCCGCGTTGATCCACGCCGCTACCATGGTGACGGCGGGGATCTTCATGGTGGCGCGGATGTCGCCGCTGTTCGAATTGTCGGAAACCGCGTTGTCCTTCGTCATCGTGATCGGCGCGATCACCGCGCTGTTCATGGCGCTGATCGCCATCGTGCAG
>CALMWM010000673.1 GCA_937873435.1 uncultured Gallionellaceae bacterium | reverse complement strand
CCAGGTTTTTGATGGTGTTGAAGCCGAGATAAACCACCGAGTGATTTAGCGAGGTGATTTTGTTGGGCAGGCTGTAATAGGCGGAATTAAGAACCCTGAGTATCTTGACCGTCATTACCGGATCTTTTTCGATTACCTGCACCAATTCCTTGGGCTGGACATCCAGATTTCTTGTCAACTCGAGAATTTTTTGCACGCTCTTGGGAAAGGCTGGCATTCTTTCCACAGCCATCGTGAGCTTTTTGGCTAGTTCCGGTGCGATTGGATTCATGCCATCGAATAAACTGATTTGTGCCAACTGCAAGTATATGCGATATACCTCAACAGGCGACAAAAAAGCCGGTCATAGCCGGCTATTTTGTCGATGTTGGGATTCAGCTTAACGCTCTTTCTATACGCTGGAGCGCATTGCTCAGGTTTTCCATCGAAGTAGCGAAAGACAGGCGGATATAGCCTTCCATGCCGAAAGCCGATCCGGGTACCACCGCCACCCCTGCATTTTCCATCAAGAAGGAGCTAAAGCTGACATCGTTGGCTTTCTGGATAGTGCCTTTTTCGTTCAAGGTCTTAATCGCGGCACGCGCGTCGGCAAAGGCATAGAATGCCCCGCCGGCGGGCAAGCATTTTATTCCGGGGAGTTTATTGAGCGATTCCACCACAAACTGGTGACGTTCCCGAAAAGCCGTCAGCATCGGCTGGATGCAGGTCTGATCGCCGCTTAACGCCTCCTGTGCCGCAACTTGGGAGATCGAGGTGGGATTTGAGGTGCTCTGGGATTGCACGTTGGTCATCGCCTGGATGATGGGCGAAGGGCCAGCGGCATAGCCGATGCGCCACCCAGTCATGGCATATGCCTTGGAAACGCCGTTCATGACGATGGTGCGGGTATACAGGTCTGGGCAAGCATTGAGAATGTTCACAAAACGTTGCTCATTGAGCATGATGTGCTCATACATGTCGTCGCTGGCAATAAGCACTTGAGGGTGCGCGCGCAGTACCTCGCCTAGCGCTGCAAGTTCCTCGAATGTATATACCGCACCGGTCGGATTGCTTGGGCTGTTCAGCACGACCATACGGGTTTTTCGGGTAATGGCGGCACTGAGTTGTTGCGGCGTAATCTTGAAGCCCTGTTCGATGCCGGCTTGGACAATTACCGGTTTGCCGTCCGCAAGAATGACGATATCCGGGTAGGAAACCCAATAAGGTGCGGGGATGATGACTTCATCGCCAGAGTTGACGACCGCTTGTACCAGATTGAAAAAACTTTGTTTGCCGCCGCATGAAACGATGATCTGTTTCTGGCTGTATTCCAACGAATTATCGCGCTTGAATTTCTGGATGATGGCGTCTTTCAGACCCGGTGTGCCGTCCACAGCGGTGTATTTGGTGAAGCCGCCGTTGATGGCCATGATCGCGGCATCTTTGATATGTTGAGGCGTATCGAAATCCGGTTCGCCGGCACCGAGGCCGATAATGTCTTTTCCTTCAGACTTCAACTGAGCCGCTAGAGCGGTAACGGCTAGAGTAGGGGAGGGTTTGATGGCTTGAACGCGGCGTGATAATTCCAACATTGGATCCTCGGTATAAGGCGCGGCTAACTTGCCACGCATGATAAACTTCGATAAATTCATTGCAGTTATTTTACCCGTGATCGCCACTTTCCCCAATAGTCCCTATCGGCTACATCAACCGTTCGCACCTTCCGGCGACCAGCCAGCCGCAATTGCCCAACTGGTGGAAGGAATCGACGATGGCCTCGCATTTCAAACGCTGCTCGGCGTAACTGGTTCCGGCAAGACCTACACCATGGCCAACGTGATCGCCCGTCTTGGGCGACCGGCCATTGTCATGGCGCCAAACAAAACACTGGCAGCGCAGTTGTATTCGGAGATGCGCGAATTTTTCCCGGAAAACGCAGTGGAATATTTCGTTTCCTATTACGATTATTATCAGCCGGAAGCTTACGTCCCATCGCGTGATTTGTTCATCGAAAAGGACTCCAGCATCAACGAGCACATAGAGCAGATGC
>CALMWM010000672.1 GCA_937873435.1 uncultured Gallionellaceae bacterium | reverse complement strand
GATATTGCAACTCGAATTGAGCCACCCCATGCAATACCGGATAACGCGCCGGTAGCGCACCGGGCGGCACATCGAGGCCCGGCCATAGCCACAACTCGATTTCCTGTTTCTCGTTCAGGCGGTAAGCGATACGCCGCGCGGCATCTACACCCTCGGCCAAGGAAGATCGGCTGAATTCCAGGCGCGCTTCGCTTGCCGTCGCGGGCCGTCCGCGCCATGCCGGCGCTATGCCGAATTCGGTTCGTACCGGGCGCTCCGCTGCCAGTTGCACGTCGCGCTCGAAGCGCGCAAAAAAAGCGCCAACCCGTCGCCATTTATCGGTCTCTTCCCGAACATGCTCGCGCGCATCGAGCACCGCGCCAAGTCCGCGATAGGACATCAACGCCAACAAGGACAGGATCAACAGCGCGCTGAGCAGTTCGATCAGGGTAAACCCGCGGGCCGCTTTCATCTGGCCGGCGCCTGCACGATGAAGCCGGTCAAGTGCGCCAGCGTGTGCGCTTCTTCCGCAGGCACGAACACGAACACGTCGACGCGGCGGAAAGCCTGGTTGGGCGTTGCCACAACTTCTTCGCGCCACACGAATTCGCTGCCGCCCTGGCTGCTCTTGCCGCGCTGGATGCCCAGCGGCAGCCATTCCCGGCGCACACGCTGCTCGGCCAGCAGGTTTTCCGCAACCCATCCGGCCAGCAAGCGGGAACGCAACTCGCCGACACTGTTGGTTCCCATCCCCGCCGTGCGTAATGCCGCGAGCAAGGCAACGGCAACAATGGCCAGCGCGACCAGCACCTCGACCAGGGTGAAGCCTGAGCGCCTAGCCATGGATTTTTTCCTTGTTCTCACCGGAATGCCCACCCGGCACAATCCGTAGCTCGCCGAGCGGGGACGCCTCGACGCTGTAGCGTTCCGCGCCAAGTGCCAATTCGATGGTGTAGGCCAATGTCGCCCCATAAGGCGAAAACTCCAGGCGCATGGCGTCCTGCGAGTGCAGGCTTTCAATCCACAATCCCGAAATCGTCATGCCCGGCGGCAGTGAGCGCGTGCGCAACAAGTCGTTGCCGCGCAACTCGGACCAGCCGGCATCTTCCTGAAATCGCCAGAATCTATAGCCCGTCCCGTCGCGCGTCCAGGCAATCGGTTGACCGGAGACGCGCGCTTCGGTAGCGGCAAGATCGAGCAACTGCGCCAGACGGTCGGCTTCGAGACGCAGCAGGCCGCGATCGTCCGGTTGCGCCATGCTGCTGACCAGGCCGACGAAAAGCCCCATGATCAACAGCACGACGAGCATCTCGATGAGCGTAAAGCCCCGAACTCTCCCCGCCATCGCGCCGTTTGCTACTGGCTCCAGGAGCCGATGTCGGCGTCGTTGCCCTCGCCGCCGGGGGCGCCGTCGGCCCCGAAGCTGAAAACGTCGATCTCGGAATGCAGCCCGGGATTGAGATATTGATAGGGATTGCCCCAAGGGTCCCTGGGCGCGCGCTCGATATAGCCGCCCGCTTTCCAGTTGGAGGGAAGCGGCGCGGTAGCGGGCTTCGCTACCAAAGCCTGCAATCCCTGTTCGGTAGTAGGGTAGCGTTGGTTATCGAGGCGATAGAGCTTGAGCGCCTGCATCAGGCTGGCAATATCCTGTTTCGCGGCGACGACCCGCGCCTCGTCGGGGCGTCCGATGATTTTCGGCGCCACCAGCACCGCGAGTATGCCGAGGATGACCACCACCACCATCACTTCGAGCAAGGTGAAGCCGCGTTGCCGCGCCGACTGTTCGATTATTGCGCCATACATGCCATTAGTTTCCAAAAATAGGGCCCGGTTAAAGAATTACTTGCAGGTTAAACTTTTGAATCGCTTCATTGTAGTATACCATTTTGCCTTGGCGCGACCCCGCCAGCTCTGGCTCCGACGCACCGACAACCGAGGATGGACAAGATTTCTCTGGAACGATTCAATCTGGCGCAACAGCTCACCAGGCACCTGGCGACATTCGCCGCGCTGATATTACTAGGCACGGTGCTGGCGTACTGGACTTGGGGGTGGTTCGCCCCGCGCCCGGTAGCGCGCTTGGCAACTGCGGTTGAGCCGGGTGGGCGGGTTGCGGCGGCCAATACCCTGTTCGGCACGGCGCGGCATGTCGATAACGCCGCCACAACGGGAATCGCCATCAAGCTGCTGGGGATCGTGGCCGGAGCAGGCGGCCGGCCCGGTTACGCAGTGGTGCGGCTTGACACAAAAAACAGCCTGGCAGTACGCGAAGGCGAGGAGGTTGCGCCCGGCACCAAGCTTGCGGAAGTGCATCCAGACCATGTCATCCTGGAGCGCAGCGGTACGCGCGAAAAACTCGCCTGGCCCCAGAAGAGCCTCCCCGCGGAATCCTCCGCAACTCGAATCAACAATTGACGTTGCCGTCGCATCGCGGCGGCACGTCCTAGGGTAATAAATTATGATGCTGCGCTGGATAAAATACGGGTTCCTGTGGATGACTTTCGTGGCATCCATCGGACAAGCCTGGTCTGCCGAACCCGACGTGGTCACGCTCAATTTCGTCAACGCCGACATCGACGGCGTGGTAAAAGCGGTGGGCGAAATCACCGGGAAGAACTTCCTGCTCGATCCGCGCGTCAAGGGAACGGTCAATATCGTTTCGGCCAAGCCGATTTCGCGGACGCTGGTCTACGAGGTGTTCCTTTCCGCGTTGCGCCTGCACGGCTATGCGGCGGTAGAGGACAAGGGCATCGTCAAGATCGTTCCAGAGGCCGATGCCAAATTCTATCAAAGCGCCATGCTCAACCCGAAAGACAAGCCGCGCGGCGGCGCCGGCGACCGGATCCTGACGCAGGTATACACGCTGAAATACGAGTCGGCCACCCAAATCCTGCCCATCCTGCGGCCGTTGATCGCCACCAGCAATGCCATCAGCGCCAACCCGAGCAGCAACACGCTGGTGGTGACCGATTACGCCAGCAATCTTCAGCGCATCGAAAAAATCATCGAGTCGATCGACCAGCCCGGCTCTGCCGAGCCCGTCGTGATCCCGCTGCAATACGCCTCGGCGCTCGATGTCGCGCAAACCGTCAACCGCCTGTTCGCCGAGACCGCACACGTGCAGGGCGGCGCTGTCGCCGACCCCACCCAACGCTTTACCGTCGTCGCGGATGGCCGTTCGAACAGCCTGCTGGCACGTGCGGGCGATCCTTCGCGCCTCACCCGTTTGCGCCAATTGGTGACCATGCTCGATACCCCCACCAGCGCCGGCGGCAACATTCACGTGGTCTACCTGAAAAGCGCCGAGGCGGTGAAACTGGCGGAAACCCTGCGCGCCATCCATCAGGGCGAGAACACCACTGCCGCATCGCGCACAACGTCTTCCCCAATGGCGACGGCTTCGGCGGCGACGCAAAATACCACATCCACTACCGCAAGTTCCTTCGGTATTATCCAGGCGGATGCGGCCACCAATTCGATCATCATCACTGCTCCCGACGCGATCTACAACAACCTGCGCGCGGTGGTGGATAAGCTCGACGTACGCCGCACCCAAGTGTACGTCGAGGCGCTGATCGCCGAGATCACCGCCGACAAGGCCGCCGAATTCGGCATCCAGTGGCAGGACCTGAGCGGTGCCGGCAAGACCTCGACACAGGCTTTCGGCGGTACCAATTTCGGCACCACCAGCCAGAACATTCTCAGCATCTCCCAGAGTCCGGGGGTTGCTGGGAAAGGGTTGAACATCGGCGTGGTCAAAGGCGTCATCTCGATTCCCGGGGTCAGCGGCCAGGTGCTGAATCTCGGCCTGCTGGTGCGCGCGCTGGAGGCCGACAACAATGCCAACATCCTTTCCACGCCGACCTTGCTGACGCTGGACAATGAAGAAGCCAAAATCGTCATCGGCAAGAACGTTCCCTTCCTCACCGGCTCCTATGCGGTATCCGGCGCGGCCACCACCCCCACCCCGTTCCAGACCGTGGAGCGGCGCGACGTCGGCGTAACCTTGAAGGTCAAACCGCAAATCTCCGATGGCGGCACCGTGCGCCTGCAGATTTACCAGGAAGTCTCCAGCGTCGATGACAACGCCAACGCCGCCGGCGTGATCACCAACAAGCGCTCGATCGAATCGACCGTGCTGGTCGACGACGGGCAGATCGTGGTGCTCGGCGGCCTGATCCAGGATTCGTTCAAGGACGGCGTCGACAAGGTACCGCTGCTCGGCGACATTCCGCTGGTCGGCGGCTTGTTCAAATACAACACCCACGCCCGCAGCAAAACCAACCTGATGGTGTTCCTGCGCCCGACCGTGCTGCGCGATGCGCAGCACGCCAACTCGCTTACCAGCGAGCGCTACGACTACATTCTCGGCGAGCAAGGCAAGATCAAGCAGGGCATCCCGCCGCAACCCGAAGCGGAATTGCCCAAGCTGCCGCCGCAGCCCTCACTGACACCGCGATGATTGCAGCAGGCAAGCTTCCCTACGCTTTCGCCAAGGCCAACGGCGTCGCCGTCACCGCAGTGAGCGACGGCTTGGCGGAAGTCGCGGTGCGCCACGACGCCCGTTCCGGCGCGCTCGCCGAGTTGCGCCGGGTGCTCGGCGTGCCGCTGCAGGCCCGGCGCATCGCCACCGCCGAATTCGACGAACTGCTTGCCACGATGTACAACGGCTCGGGCGCCGCCGCCCTTGCCAACGATCTCGCGCAAGACCTGGATCTGTCGCGGCTGCTCCAGGAAATCCCCCAGATCGAGGATCTCCTCGAAAGCCAGGACGACGCCCCGGTGATCCGCCTGATCAACGCGCTGTTTACCCAGGCGCTGCGCGACGGCGCTTCGGATATCCACATCGAACCCTTCGAAACCCGCTCGGTAGTGCGGCTGCGCATCGACGGCACGCTGCGCGACCTGATCGAACCGGCACGCGCGCTGCATGCCGCGATCATCTCGCGGATCAAGATCATGGCGCAGCTCGACATCGCTGAAAAGCGCCTGCCGCAGGACGGGCGGATCACCTTGCGGATAGCCGGCAAACCGGTGGACGTGCGGGTCTCGACGATCCCCACCGTGCACGGCGAACGGGTCGTGCTGCGCCTGCTCGACAAGCAGGCCGGGCGGCTCGACCTTACCCGCCTTGGGATGGATCAAACCACGCTGGCGCAGATGGACCGGCTGATCCGCGAACCCCACGGCATCGTGCTGGTCACCGGGCCGACCGGCTCGGGCAAGACCACCACGCTCTACGCCGCGCTGTCCCGCCTCGACGCCACCGCGCTCAACATCATGACGGTCGAGGACCCCATCGAATACGACCTCGACGGTATCAGCCAGACCCAGATCAACAGCAAGATCGAAATGAGCTTCGCCCGTGCCTTGCGCACCATCCTGCGCCAAGACCCCGACGTGGTGATGATAGGCGAAATCCGCGACCTCGAAACCGCCCAGATCGCCGTGCAGGCCAGCCTTACCGGCCATCTGGTGTTCGCCACGCTGCATACCAACGATGCGGTCAGCGCGGTCACCCGGCTGGTCGACATGGGAGTGGAACCCTTTTTACTCGCCTCCAGCCTGATCGGGGTAGGTGCCCAGCGCCTGGTGCGCCGCCTCTGCCTGGAATGCCGCCAGCCTTTTGCCGCCGACCCGGCGCAACTGCGCGCGCTGGGATTCGCCCCGCGCGACGGCATCCTGTATAGCGCGCAAGGTTGTCCGGCCTGCAATCACACCGGTTATCGCGGGCGTACCGGCATTTACGAGCTGCTCACCGCCGACAACGATTTGCGCCGCCTGGTTCACGACCGCGCCGCCGAGCAAACCCTGCGCGAACAGGTGCTTGCCCGCGGCATGGTGTCGTTGCGCGACGACGGAATGCGCCTGGCGGCGCAGGGCGTGACCAGCCTGGAAGAAATCGTGCGGGTAACCCGGGAATAATGGAAGCCTTCCAGTACCAGGCGCTGGATGCCGCCGGGCGCAGCGTGTCCGGCGTGATACAGGCCGACACGGCACGCCAGGCGCGGATGCAGCTGCGCGCCCAGGGACTCCACCCGACGGCAGTCGAGCAAGCCCGCGAACGGGCGCGACACACTTGGGCGCGGGGCATTTCCGCCGCCGAACTGAGCCTGCTGACGCGGCAATTGGCAACACTGCTCTCCTCCGGCCTGACCATGGAACAGTCGCTCAATGCGCTGATCGAGGAAGCCGAGGAACCCCTGACGCGCGAGGTGCTG
>CALMWM010000671.1 GCA_937873435.1 uncultured Gallionellaceae bacterium | reverse complement strand
ATCCGCGAGGCGCGCGAGCGCGTGCTCATCATGGAACGCAACCTGGCCTTCGAGGCCAACCCTGAACAATTTCGCCAGGAATTCCTGGCTAAAGAAACAGACCTCTCCCGGCAGATCGACCTTGCGCGGAAGCTCATCGAAGAAGTCGGTTATTCCAGCCGCGACCTGCTCTCGATTGCGCAGTTGACGGCTTCACTGCATGTGGACGGTCACCGCTCCGACCTGGTTATCCTCAAAGCAGCCCGCGCGCAGGCAGCCTTCGACGGACGCCGGGCGATCAACGGACGCGACATAGCCCTGGCAGCGGAACTGGCGCTGCCGCACCGCATCCGCCGCGGCCCCTTCCAGCAGGAAGAGATCACCATGGAAGAACTGCAAGACCGGATCGAGGGGCTGCAAGGCGCCAGCTCGACTACCGGGCAGCGCAGCGACGAACCGGTTGACGCGGACGACGAGCAAGCGCGCCAAAAAAAAGTATAACTGAGGGCGCGACCACCGAGGAAACGCTCCCTCAGGGAACTCCCAACCCCGGGCAACAAGACGATGTCTTCGACCAGAAAAACGCGAACTGGTGGGACGGCGGTGAACGCGTGCGCGTTGGTCAGCAGTTTGAGCCGCGCCGCCTGGATACGCCGCTGGATAAAATGATGCGCCGCTTCCCTGGCCGCCGGTCGCGCACCCATAACGAGCGCAAGCGCGGCCGCTATATCCAGGCGAGACCATCAGCCGGCAAAGTGGATGATTTGGCTTTCGATGCCACGTTACGCGCGGCTGCACCGTTTCAGCGAGAGCGGGCCGAAGAACGCAAACGGGTCGCCTTCTCAGTGAAACCGGGGGATTACATGCGCAAAATCCGTGTGCGCCGTGCCGCCAACCTGATTCTATTTCTGGTGGACGCCTCGTGGTCGATGGCGGTGGCAGAACGCATGCAGGCTACCAAAGGCGCCATCCTTTCGCTGCTGACCGACGCCTACCAGCGCCGCGACCGGGTTGGATTGATCGTCTTCCAAAAAGACCGCGCCACGCTGGTGCTCCCTCCCACCAATTCGGTGGTGTTAGCCAACCGCGCCCTGGTCGATATTCCGGTTGGCGGCAAGACGCCGCTCTCGGCGGGATTGAAGCTGTCTTACGAGGTGCTGCGCCGCGAGCAGCTGCTTCACCCGGACGTGATGCCGCTGCTGATCGTATTGACGGACGGGGCGGGCAATGTTGCGATGGGAAAAATGCCGCCCAACGAGGAAGCCTACCTGTTTGC
>CALMWM010000670.1 GCA_937873435.1 uncultured Gallionellaceae bacterium | reverse complement strand
GAGAATTTTCAGCGGGATTTTATCAAGACGCCTGATTTCGACGATCTGGTGCTGTCGTTGCATCAAGCCAAGACGCGCCACTATGTTCAACTGCTGGAGCGGGGGGGAATCCCGTTGCGCCCTGGGGTGGCGCGCTTGCTGCAGGAGGCAAGGGAAGCTGGCCTGAGGCTGGCTGTTGCCACTACCACCTCGCCGGACAACGTGACCACACTGCTGCGTCACAGCTTGGCACCCGATGCGGAGAGCTGGTTCGAGGTGATCGCGGCCGGGGATATCGTGCCGGCCAAAAAGCCGGCGCCGGATATTTTTCTATGGGCGCTCGATAAATTGGGCCTGGAAGCAGGCGAATGTCTGGCGTTCGAAGATTCCGAAAATGGCCTGAAATCCAGTTTGGGGGCGGGGCTAAAAACTATAGTGACGGTCAGCGATTACACAGCCGATCAGGATTTTAGCGGCGCGCTTGCTGTGCTAAGCAATTTCGGCGAACCGCAGCAGCCGTGCCGGTTGCTGGCTGGCGACGCTCAGCAAGAGGGGTGGGTGACGGTTGACTCGCTAAAACATTGGCACGCTTTGCGTTAGTCATGTAGCTTGGGTTGGTTGGGTTGCGGCGCATAAGTCCGCAACTAACCTAAGCTACGCATCTGTCATGCGATGCCTTAGCCGTGCATTTCAGCCGCTTTCAGGGTGTTTTCCAGCAGCGTTGCCACGGTCATCGGGCCGACGCCGCCCGGCACCGGGGTGATCCATGCCGCTTTTTGTTTGGCGATCTCGAATTCGACATCGCCGCAAATCTTGCCGTCTGGCAGGCGATTGATGCCGACATCGATCACGATGGCGCCTTCGCGTATCCACTCGCCTTTGACGAAATTCGGCTTGCCGATAGCTACCACCAGCACTTCCGCCTGGGATATGAAGCCCGGTAGGTCGCGTGTGGCGCTGTGGGTGGTGGTGACGGTGCAGCCGGCATGTAATAGTTCCAGGCTCATCGGGCGACCCACGGTATTCGAGGCGCCGACAACCACTGCATTTTTCCCGCGTAATTCTTCCCCCGTCAGCTTGAGTAGCGTCATCACGCCATAAGGCGTGCAGGGACGCAAGGTCGGCACGCGCAAAGCCAGGCGGCCGACGTTGTAAGGGTGAAAGCCGTCCACATCCTTGTCGGGACGAATGCGCTCGATTACCGTCTCGCTGTCGATATGCTTGGGTAGCGGCGCCTGTACCAGGATGCCGTCGATTTTCGGATCGGCGTTGAGTTGGTCGATCAAGGTCAGCAGGGCTTCCTGCGATGTAGTCGCCGGCAGGTCATGGGAAATCGAATAAACGCCGGTGGTTTCGCAAGCGCGGCGCTTGTTGCGTACGTAAATGGACGATGCGGGATCGTCTCCGACCAGGATTACTGCCAACCCCGGTGCGCGTTTGCCGGCAGCAAGACGTGTTTCCACCTGCTGGCGGATGTTGTTCAGAAGGGTGTCGGCTGTCTGTTTGCCGTCGAGAATTTTTGCTGTCATGGGGATAAGGCCAGGAAATTAGGTAACCGGGCTATTTTAAACTAGAACGCTACTTCCACCGAACCATCCGCTTTCACCACGCCGCTGACTACCTTGCCGCCGCTGGTGCGAACCGATATGCGTTGACCGACGGAAGCGCTGCTGAGCGCTTTGCCCTCGGAACTGACTTGGAAGGCATCGCCCTGAGCAACGATCCTGACGGCCTGCCCGCTCTTGATGGCTTGCGGGGAACGCAGCAGCCCGGCGCGTAGCGCTTGTCCGGCGGGTACGCCGCTGGCAAGCGATTTGCCGATAACTTGTTCAGCATCGGCAATGGCGTCGGAGGGTAGCTGGGTAAGGTCGCCCGGCTGAGCAACGATGTCGGCGAGCGTAAGGATATGGCCTTGCGGCAGGGGTCTTGCGGTGGTTATGACCGGCGCAGTGACCTGGACTGAGACCGGTATGTAGATGGTCCAGGGAGACGGTTGCTGGCAGCGGATGCCGATGGTGGCATTGCCCCACAGGCGTATGCCAGGCGGCATAAAACCCTCTGCGTTGGCACATTTTGGCAGGCGTAGCCGGGCATCGACCGTCCCCACGGTTATCGTGGCTTCCCCCGGCAATTCGGCCGCTTGGCGCGCAGCAAAGGTTTCT
>CALMWM010000669.1 GCA_937873435.1 uncultured Gallionellaceae bacterium | reverse complement strand
GCGGGCGGACCTCGCGTTCGGCTGCCGGATCGCCGACGCCGTCGCCGGCCTCGATCACCCGCGCCGCCTCCACCGGCAGAATCTCGCCATAAATCGCCCGCATCGCGGCTTCGCCGTACACCGCGACCGTCCCCGCCACCAGCTTGGACGGATCGATCATGTGGCGCGCCCCGCGCGGATGCACCACCAGCTTGGCATTGGGAAAACACCGCATCGCCTCCCCCGCGCCGCCGGCATGGTCGAGATGGACGTGGGTGACGATGACATAGGCCAGCTGTTCCGGCGCGATGCCTTTTTGGCGCAGCACCTCCAGCAGCATCGGAATCGAGTAATTGGTGCCGGTGTCGATGATCGCCGCCATGCCGCCCTCGACCAGCACGTGGATGGCGCTATGGCAGTGGCGCCGGTTGTAAACCGCATCCACCGCGAAAATACCGTCGGGAAAGTCGTAAACCATGATTCCTGTTCAAGCAAAATAGGGATGTCGTATCATACTATTTTTTCTGGAATCCCGAAGATGGGCGCAGTTCTTCTGGAAAATGCAGTACGCTGAATTCAGCCTTGGATGCCCCTTGAATGCAAATCTCATCCGAAAGGAAGACGATGCCCACAATTTCAATGTTTTACGGAATCCTGATTCGAATGTTTTTCAATGATATTGAACGCCACCACCTTCCTCACATTCATGCGGAATATCAAGGGCAGGTGGGAACCTACGCAATTCCAGACGGTTCGCTGCTGGCGGGTGAATTGCCTTCAAACAAGCACAAGCTGGTTGTGGCTTGGATTGAGATTCACAAGGATGATCTCCTCGCTGACTGGGAACTTGCGGCAAACGGCAAAAAGCCATTTCCGATCAAAGGACTCGATCAATGATAATCGCGCAACTGGCCCCGCGGGCAGACTGGACATTTTTGGTAACCGCCAGCGATGGCCGAATCGGCCAATTTGATCTTCGCCCCTACCTTCAATATGAAGCGTTTGAAGAATTGAACGATATTGCCGAATTCATGAAAATAAGAAACGGCGGATACTTCGTCGAGTGGGAATGCGGCGCAGACCTCTCGGCTGATACGATTGAGGCCAAAATGTTCGTTTCAGACAATACGCACGACTTGCAACAGACCAGCCCCTCTCAAGCGGACTTTAAGCCCGCGCAATCCATACCCTCTCAGGACATTCAACCATGACCACCATCCGCCAGGAAGACCTGATCGCCAGCGTCGCCGACGCGCTGCAATACATTTCCTACTACCACCCGCTGGATTACATCCAGGCGCTGGGCGAGGCTTATAAACTGGAGCAATCTCCGGCGGCCAAGGATGCCATCGCGCAGATCCTCACCAACTCGCGCATGAGCGCGGAAGGACGGCGGCCGATCTGCCAGGACACCGGGATCGTGGTGGCCTTCGTCAAGGTCGGCATGGCGGTGCGCTGGGAAAGCGGCATGAATCTGGCCGACGCGATCAACGAGGGCGTGCGGCGCGCCTACACCCACCCGGACAACGTGCTGCGCGCCTCGGTGCTGGCAGATCCGGCGGGAGCGCGCAAGAACACCCGCGACAACACCCCGGCGGTGATCCATTACGACATCGTGCCCGGCGACCAGGTGGAAATCACCCTCGCGGCCAAGGGCGGCGGTTCGGAAAACAAGGCCAAGTTCGCGATGCTCAACCCGTCCGATTCGATCGTCGATTGGGTGCTGAAAACCGTGCCGACCATGGGCGCCGGCTGGTGTCCGCCGGGCATCCTCGGAATCGGCATCGGCGGTACCGCGGAAAAGGCCATGCTGCTCGCCAAGGAAGCGCTGATGGAGCCGGTGGACATTCACGAACTGAAGGCGCGCGGCCCCAACAACCGCATCGAGGAATTGCGCCTGGAACTGGTGGAGAAGGTCAACGCGCTGGGAATCGGCGCGCAGGGATTGGGCGGCCTGACCACGGTGCTGGACGTGAAGATCAGGGATTACCCGACCCATGCCGCCAGCCTGCCGGTAGGGATGATCCCCAACTGCGCGGCGACCCGCCACATTCATTTCACTCTCGACGGCAGCGGCCCCGCGGTGCTGGTGCCGCCCAATCTCGACAACTGGCCCAAGGTCGATTGGCAGCCGGCGGCGGATGCGCGCCGCGTCGATCTCGACAGCGTCACCCGCGCCGACATCGCCGCTTGGAAACCCGGCGAAACCCTGCTGCTGTCCGGCAAACTGCTCACCGGGCGCGACGCCGCGCACAAGCGTATCGCCGACCTGCTGGGCAAGGGCGAAAAACTGCCGGTGGATTTCGCCGGACGTTTCATCTACTACGTCGGCCCGGTCGATCCGGTGCGCGACGAAGTGGTCGGCCCGGCCGGCCCCACCACCGCCACGCGCATGGACAAGTTCACCGAGCAGGTGCTGGCACAGACCGAGCTGCTGGGCATGGTCGGCAAGGCCGAGCGCGGACCGGTCGCGATCGAGGCGATCCGGAAGCACAAGTCGGCCTACCTGATGGCGGTGGGCGGCGCGGCCTACCTGGTATCGAAGGCGATCAAGGCCTCGAGAGTGGTGGGTTTCGCCGACCTCGGCATGGAGGCTATCTACGAATTCACCGTGCAGGACATGCCGGTGACCGTGGCCGTGG
>CALMWM010000668.1 GCA_937873435.1 uncultured Gallionellaceae bacterium | reverse complement strand
CCGCGGGTGATCAGGAAGCCGACGACGATGCCGACCACCAGTGCGATCAGGCCGACCACGATAATGATGGTCATCGCGCTGCTGACCGCGTCGGCGGCATTTTTACCCGCGTCGGCCATCAGTTTGCTTTGGTATTCGATCAGCTTATTAACGCTGTCGAAATAGACGGTTTGCAGCTTGCGTATATCTGCCAGCAGGTAATCGGTGGCTTCGGCCTGCTTGCCTTCAGCGGTCATTTTGAAGAACTGATCCTGCGCAACGACGTAATTGCTGCGGGCGTCCAGCGATGTCTTGAGCATGGCCTTGCCTTCCTCGCTCTTGATCGTTGCCTCCAGCTTGTCGAACTTTTCCTTGATGACCTTGCGCGCACTCTGAACGCGATCCATTTCCTTGGCAATGTCATCCTTGTTTCTGACGATAAGCATGTTACGCATGGAGCGCGCGATGAGGTTGACGTTGTCGATGATGTCGTTTGCCAGCACCGTTTTGGGAAATTTGTCGTTGACCATGTCGTCGACTTCGCCGCTCAGCTTTTTCATGTTCATGATGCTGATGACTGCGATGATGATCAGCATGACGATCACTGCGCCGAATCCCAGGCCGAGCTTGGTGCCTACTTTCATATTCGTACTAGCCATTATTTTTCTCCTTCATCCTGTTATTTAATATGGGTCAAGCGGTTGCCATATCGACCAGATCCATGTCGCTGCTGGTCATCAATTTCTCGATGTCGACCAGGATCAACATGCGCTCGTCGACGGTGCCGATGCCCATCACGTACTTGGTGTCCAGGGTGGAACCGAATTCCGGGGAGGGTTTGATCTGGTCGGCGCTGAGGGTGATCACATCGGAGACGCCGTCCACCACCATGCCGATTACCCGGTTGGCGACGTTGAGGATGATCACCACTGTCAGCTCGTTGTAGTCGGCGTGGCCGAGGTTGAACTTGATGCGCATGTCGACGATCGGCACGATGATGCCGCGCAGGTTGACCACCCCTTTGATGAACTCGGGCATGTTGGCCAGCGTGGTGACCGCATCGTAGCCGCGGATTTCCTGGACGTTGAGGATGGGAATGCCGTATTCCTCCTTGCCAAGGGTGAAGGTGAGAAACTCGTTGGTGCTGGAATGAATTGCCGCTGTGGAATCTTGGTTCATCGCTGATTACCCCCTTTTATGATTGTTCACCAACTATAGTCCAAGGAAGTATTTTGTGCACCCGGCACAACCAGACATCGTCATGCATTAGGATGACGGCGTACTGCCGGTAAGGAATCCTCCCGCCTCCATGGGGTTTCCCGCATGGAAGGTCTCCCGGTTCGCCCATAACATCACATCGGAAAAATCGGGCGATTGCAGGCCGGGATCGATAGCGAAGCTGAATACGAAACTCTTGTCCCCAACCGGGGTTACTCCCCAAACGATTTTAGCTGCATAGACTTGGGCGTAGCTTTCCATTTCGATGCAACAGATCGCCTTGGGCCTGGACGCATCCCAGTCGACAACCAGTTGAATCGAGACGACCGATCCATGCCAGGAAAAAAGTTCATGAATATCGTCGAGCAGATTTGGCATACTCGCTGCTCGGTCCAGGCGTTCCTGTATATCTGCAATCATTTGGTGCCTCCATTGATTCCGGCAGCAATGCATTAACCCAACCACACCGCCTGCGCGGTGCGGCAATCCTCGCGCCATTCGCAGTCTTTCCCGCAATAATAATTTTTGTCCGTAGCAAAACATGACTCCTCATTCCGGCTCTGCTGTATCGAACGTACCAGTTGTGTTTGCGATGAGACGATCATTTGCCCCCGCAAGCCAAGCCTCTCGG
>CALMWM010000667.1 GCA_937873435.1 uncultured Gallionellaceae bacterium | reverse complement strand
AGAACCAAGTCTTTCAGGTTAGTGAAGGGCTGTTTGTTACGCAACAATCGGCCCCGATAAAAACACGTTCCGTCCTGAAGGTTTGAGCCAAGAAACAGGTGTCCTTCAGTCATAAGATCAATCAATTGCCGAATTCCCTCAAGGCGACTACGCCGCTCCCACCCTCCTTTCAATCTTTCGAGAAACTCGATTGTTGCCATTAACTTGAAATGTTCTGTCGGCATCTATTCGCACCTTTGAGACATTCGCAGGACGATGAATCTGAGAACGGCTGACATCACAAGCGCCCCCCCCGTTCGAATAACACGAAAAAAGAGAACGCTCTCCTTATCTGTGATGTTCTCCAGTTATGACCAGATAACCACGAACAGTATTTGATAGTCTTCCTCATCAAGCAACCCAACTCGCGCCGGGCACCCTTCGTGGATTTTGATGGCTTCACAACCTAAACCAGCAAGGATCGACATCCCCGAGGGTTATCTCCATTCACCCTGCGGCAACCCGCTGCGCAATATGCGCCAGCGCCGCATCGACGTCGTCGATCAACACCAGACACAAGTCGCCCGGCTCAAGGCGAGCCAAGGCAGTATCGATCGCCAGAAATTCACCACGAACTTCTTGCGTCGCCTTGGTACGTTTGGCGTTTGCCAATCCTTGCTGGAGCAGAGCCAGCACTTCGCCGTCGGCGCGGCCACGCTGGCATTGATCCTGGTAGAGGATCACGTCGTCGAAAACGTCGCCCAGGATCTCGGTCTGCTGGCGGATATCGATGTCGCGCCGGTCGCCTGCGCCGCTGATCACCACAATGCGGCGCTTTGCCGGCATCGTTTCAATCGCCTGCGCCAGCGCCTGGATTGCATCGGGGTTGTGGCCGTAATCGGCGATCAGGGTAGCCCCGCGGTAGTCGAAGAGGTTGAAGCGGCCGGGTGCAGTTGCCGCATCGTTGACGAAGGTGCCCAAACCCTGGCGGACGATTTCCCAATCCAGCCCCAAGCCCCATGCGGCAGCGGTAGCTGCCATCGCGTTCTCGACCTGGAAGCCGATGGTGCCGTTGCGGGTCAGAGGAATGCCGGAAAACGGCAACCGCTGCTCGAAACTTCCCTCGGCGGCGACGATGCTATCTCCGTCGACGTAAACCACGCGCAGCCCGCGCGCGCGGTGGGTAGCCATGACCGGGTGATGGGGGTCGCCGGTGAAAAACGTAACCGATCCCGGGCAGGAGGCGGCCATGCTGGCCACGATCGGGTCTGCCGCGTTGAGCACTGCCATGCCGTTGGCCGTCACGTTCTCGACGATCACGCGTTTCACCACGGCCAGATCCTCGACCGTGCTGATATAACTCAGCCCCAAGTGATCCCCCATGCCGATGTTGGTTACTACCGCGACGTTGCAGCGGTCGAAGGCCAGCCCCTCGCGCAACACGCCGCCGCGCGCGGTTTCGAGTACCGCGGCATCGACATCGGGATGCAGCAGAACGGTGCGGGCGCTCTTGGGGCCGCTGCAATCGCCGGTATCGATGCGCTGGCGCTCGATATACACCCCATCCGAGTTGGTCATGCCGACGCGCAGGCCATTGCAACCGAGCAGATGGGCAATCAGGCGCACCGTGGTGGTTTTGCCGTTGGTGCCGGCCACCGCCACCACCGGGATGCGGCCGTCATTGCCCTCGTCGAACATCGATGCGACGATCGCTTCGCCCACCGCACGTCCCTTGCCAAACGATGGGGCGAGGTGCATCCGCAGGCCCGGCGCGGCGTTCACCTCGATGACCGCACCACCCTGCGCCTCGATCGGTTGGTGCATGCTGTCGCACACCAGGTCGATGCCGCAGATATCCAGGCCGATCATTCTTGCGGCATCCACTGCGCGCGCAGCTACCTCAGGGTGTACATCGTCGGTGACGTCGGTTGCCGATCCGCCGGTGCTCAAATTGGCATTGTTGCGCAGAATCACCCGCGATCCTTTTGGAGGGATCGAATCGGCGTCGTACGCCTGGGTCGCCAGTGTCGCCAGCGCAATATCATCCAGGCGGATGCAGGTCAGGGAGGTTGCGTGCCCGGCGCTGCGGCGCGGGTCGCTGTTCACCTGGTCGACCAGTTCGCGGATACTATGCACGCCGTCGCCGATAACCAGCGGGGGGTCGCGGCGGGCCGCAGCGACGAGATTTTTTCCGATCACCAGCAGGCGGAAATCGTAACCGGGAATATAGCGCTCGACCATGATGTCCGAGCTGATCTCGGAAGAAGCCGCATATGCCGCCAGCACTTGCTCGCGCGTCTGCACATTGACCGCGACGCCTTTGCCCTGATTGCCGTCGCGCGGCTTGACCACCACCGCGCCGCCGATTTCGCAAGCAGCCGCCCAGGCATCTTCTGCGTCCTTCACTGGGCGTCCGCTGGGTACCGGCACCCCGGCGGCATCGAGCAGCTTCTTGGTCAGCTCCTTGTCTTGCGCGATGGATTCGGCAATCGCGCTGGTGCGGTCGGTTTCTGCTGCCTGGATACGCCGTTGACGGCTGCCCCAGCCGAATTGCACCATGCTGCCGGAAGTCAGGCGCCGGAAGGGAATGCTGCGTATCTGCGCGGCCTGGACAATGGCTCCGGTGCTCGGCCCCAGGCGCTCATCCTCATCCAGTTCGCGCAGGCGCTGCAAGGCTTCCGCCAAATCGAAGGGGGCGTCGTCGGTCGCTGCGCGGCACAATGCTTCGGCAAATTCCAAGGCAAGGCGTCCGACACTTTCCTCGCTGTATTCGACAACCAACTGGAAGATCCCTTTTTCGGTGGTGGTCGCGGTGCGGCTGAATGTCACCGGACATCCGGCGTATGCCTGAAGCCCCAGGGCTGCCATCTCCAGCGCGTGCGCCATCGAGATGGCGCCTCCGTGCCCGGTTGGCTGCAACGGGCCGATCTCGGGGAAGCGCTCGCGCAACCGAGCCTCGAATCCCGGTATGTCGCCGATGGAGCACTCGGTCTCGGTGCAGGACACGATGGCCTCGATGGCGGTATGGCGGCTCCAGAGATTGGGGCCGCGTAGCGCCCGGATGCGTGATACTTCCATGGTTGAATTTTCCTGTCAGGTCTTGTGGAAATCGCTGATCGATCTCCAGTTCGTTATGCTTGTCTTCAAGGTGGTAACGGGTTGCGCCGGCTCGCCTAGCTGGCCGTTTCAGCCGGCCCGAGGTCGAAGGTCGAAATCCCGGCGCAGATCAAATCAGGAGAAATGCCGAGTGCCCAGGCCGCGCCTATCGCTGCCAGCACGTTTTCGACCTCGAAATTCTGCGGTATGCCTGTCAACCCGACCAGCTGAACCTGGTTTTCGCCGGTCGCCAATACCACCTGGCCGCCCCGCACGAATACC
>CALMWM010000666.1 GCA_937873435.1 uncultured Gallionellaceae bacterium | reverse complement strand
GCTGCTGCCCCCGTATGTGCTCCCGAAGATGTCCTTCAAGAACGAGGGCATCCCGGACGATTGCCGCACGCTGGTCGTGGTGCCGATGATGCTGACGATGCCGGAAGCGATCCGCAATGAACTTGCGCGCCTGGAAATTCGCTATCTCGGCAATACGGATCCGAACCTGCGTTTCGCCTTGCTCAGTGATTTCGCGGACGCGCCCCGGCAGCACATGCCGGAGGATCCGGAATACATCGAGATCGTCTCGCGCGGCATCGAGGAGCTGAACAACCGGCACGGGGCAGGCCGGTTTTTTCTTTTTCATCGACAGCGGGAGTGGAGTGAAGGCGAGCAGTGCTGGATGGGATGGGAACGCAAACGCGGGAAACTTGAACAGCTCAACCGTTTTCTCATGGGCGAGTCGGCGTCTGATCTGGACGAATTGCTCTACGTCGGCGAATGCGGGCAACTCGCCGGAATCCGCTTTGTCATCACCCTGGATGCCGATACGCAACTCCTGCGCGACACGGCCCGGCGGCTGATCGAGACGCTGGCGCATCCGCTCAATCAGGCACATTTTGCGGCCGATGGCCGTACCGTCTTGCGCGGCTACACCATCATTCAGCCGGCGGTAAGCGCTACCCTGCCCAGCGCCACCGCGACGTGGTTCTCGCGCATCTGCGCTGATCCGCGTGGGGTCAATCCTTACACGCACGCGGTATCCGACGTGTACCAGGATCTGACACGGGAGGGGAGCTATCACGGCAAGGGGATCTATGACCTGCAGGCATTTCACCGCGTTCTGTCCCGGCGCTTCCCGGAGGCGCATCTGTTGAGTCACGATTTGCTGGAAGGCGTTCATGTGCGGGTTGGCCTGGCAACGGACATCGAGTTGCTCGACGTCTTTCCGAGCAACTACATCGCCTGGTGGAACCGGCAGCACCGCTGGATTCGCGGCGACTGGCAGATCAGCGACTGGCTGAAATCGCGCGTACCCTCCGGAACTGGTGACGATTATCCCAACCCGCTTTCAATTTTCAGCCAGTGGAAGATCTTTGACAATCTGCGGCGCAGCCTCCTGCCGGTCGGGGTCCTGGCACTGTTAATCACCGGCTGGCTGTTCTCGCCCGTGCCTGCCCTGTGGAGCCTGCTCGTCGCGGTCATGCTGCTCTGGCCAATGTTTGTGTCACTGCTCGTGCCGTTGCTCCATCCACCGCCGCCGGGAACGAGTTTCTGGCGTGAGCCACGGAACTGTCTGCTGCGCTCGATCTTCACCGCGGTCTTTCTCGTGGATTGCGCCGGGATGACGCTCGGTGCGCTCGCACGCGTGTCCCATCGTCGACTGTTTTCGCACCGGCAGCTTCTCGAATGGGAGACGGCACAGGATGCTCATCTGCGGGCGAAGAACCAGCAGCGCCAATTCATCGTCGAGAGGCTTTGGATTCCTGTCGCCTCCGCGTTCCTGCTCGTCGGTGCTTTTTTGCTCGGACCAACGACCATAGTGCCGGCGGCAGCGCCGTTTCTGCTGTTGTGGGCGATTTCTCCGGCGGCGGTGGTCCTGCTCAATCGTCCGGCAAACGGGACGCCGAACAGGTTGCTGACCGACGCCGATCACCGGCTGCTCCGGGACACAGCACGGCGAACCTGGCGATACTTCGACGATTTTGTGGGGCCGCGGACCAACTGGCTGCCTCCGGACAATTTTCAGGAGGCCCCGGCGCGCGAACTCTTCCTGCGCACGTCGCCAACCAATATCGGGCTCTGGATGCTCTCGGCGGTGGCGGCGCATGACTTCGGTTACATCACCCTCGATGACCTGACCGCACGGAACCGCGCGACCCTGGAGACCCTGGACAAACTTGAGCGTTTTGCCGGCCATCTGCTCAACTGGTATGACATCGGCAAGCTCGAAGCACTGCGGCCCCGATACGTCTCGACCGTGGACAGCGGCAATCTGGTGGCGAGCCTGTGGACGCTGGAAGCGAGCTTCAGCGACCTGGTAGCACAACCGGTGCTCGATGGAACCGCCCTCCGCGGCCTGGCCGATACCATTGCCATATTACGGCAGATTGTCGGTCCGGCGAACGAACCGGCATACCACCAGGCATTGCTCGCGCTGGACAGGCTCACCACCGCCCACCCGGTGGATCTCGAAGACATGGTGTATCGGATTCGTTCGGCGGCCCGGCCTGCACAGGTGCTGGTGCAGGCCTTGCCGGCGGATGACGGCGACCCGCAGACCACCTACTGGGCGCAACAGGTGGCGAAGCAGGTCGCGGCCTGGAACGCGGTCATAGACAAATATCTGCGGCCGGTGGAAATTCTCGCGGCATCGCCGCCGCAATTGATGTCGCTGGGAGAGTCCGCGCATGAATTCCGGCGCGAAGTACTCGGCGGGAATTTTTCGCTGCGCAACATTGCAACCGCGAATATTCCGCGTCTGTCTGCGCTACTTGCATTCCAGCGCCGGTGCGACGAGCTGAATGTCCCGGAAGCGGTGCGCGCATGGCTCGACGATCTGGTGATGGAGGTCGCCCGCTCGCAACAGAACGCCCTGCAGCAGATAGCGCAGGTGGAAGACGTCGTCGAGCGCATCCAGCGGTTGGAACTCGGGATGGGGTTTCGCTTCCTGTACGACGCGCAGCGGCGCATTTTTGCCATCGGCTTCCAGGTGGAAGATCGGAGGCTGGATACCTCGTTCTACGATCTGCTTGCCAGCGAATCGCGGTTGACCAGTTTGCTGGCTATTGCCCGGGGGGACGTTCCCCTGGAGCATTGGTGGGCGCTGGGTCGGCCCTTTGGCTCGGCGAATGGCCGACTCCCGCTTCTGTCCTGGAGCGGCACCATGTTCGAATATCTCATGCCCGTGCTCTTTACGCGGATGCATGAAAATTCGCTGCTCGAGGGTGTCTGCCGCGACGCGGTGCATTGCCAGATAGCCTACGGCAAACAGCGCGGTGTGCCTTGGGGCATTTCGGAATCAGCCTTCAGCGCGCTGGACCGCCATAACGTCTATCAATACCAGGCATTCGGCGTGCCAAGCCTCGCGTTGAAGCGCGGTCAGGAACGCAATCTGGTCATTGCTCCTTATGCATCGGTGCTTGCCCTGGGCGTGGAGCCCGTGGCGGCGATGGAGAACCTCCGGCGCTTGGCGAGACTAGCCGGCGCGGGAATGGTCGGCGACTACGGCTACTACGAAGCGATCGACTATTCGCGGCGGCGTGAACCTGGGGGCGAAGCGGGGATTGTCGTCCACTGCTTCATGGTACACCACCAGGGCATGTCGCTGCTGGCAATTGACAACGTCCTGCGGAAGGGAGTGATGCAGACCCGCTTCCATGCCGATCCGCGCATCCGTGCCACCGAGGTATTGCTCCACGAGCAGACCCCGACGTCTATTTCGCCCACCACGGGCCAGGCGCACGAGGAACGCCCGGTTCCACGCCCCGCTTCGGTTGCCGGTGCCGCAACCCGTGCGCCAACATCCGACCCCGCGACGCCAAGGACGCAACTCCTGGCCAACGCCAACAGTTCATTGATGGTGACCAATTCGGGTGGCGGCCATCTCCGCTGGCACGATCTCGATGTCACCCGGTGGCGCGCGGACACCACCTGCGAGGTACCGGGACCCGCCTGTTTTATCAGGGACCAGGACGGCGGAACCATCCTGAATGTCACGCAACA
>CALMWM010000665.1 GCA_937873435.1 uncultured Gallionellaceae bacterium | reverse complement strand
CGACCAGCGTGTAGGAAATATCGGTCAGCACTAAACCGACGATGTACAGGAATGAGCCGAGAAACACCATCGCACGCACCACGGCGAAATCCTGGGCATTGATGGCATCTATGGTGTAGCTGCCGAGGCCGGGGATGCCAAAGAACGACTCTGTTACCAAACTGCCCATGAACAGCAGCGGGATCACCACGACCACCCCGGTCAGGATCGGGATCATGGCGTTTTTCAGCACATGGCCGAACAGCACGCGCAGCTCGGAGAGTCCCTTGGCGCGGGCAGTACGGACATAATCCTTGCTGGTCTCTTCGAGAAAAATCGTGCGATACCAGCGCGCCCCGCTGCCGATCCCGCCGATAACCCCGATCAGTACCGGCAGGACGATGAATTTGAGCGAGTTAACGCCGCTATCGAAGCCGGAAATTGGCACCAAGTGCAGCATTTTGCTCACCAGGTATTGCCCGCCGATGATGTAAAACAGCCCGGAAATCGACATCATCGCCACGCACAGCACTACCCCGGCGAAATCGATGTAGGTGGCGCGGAAAAACGCCATCAGCATCGCAAAGGTTACATTTACCGCCAAACCCACCAGGAACACCGGCAAGGCAATCGCCAGGCTTGGCCACATGCGGGTGCCGATGTCGCGCCCGATGTCGCGCCCTTCGTCGGAGCGCCCGAAGCGGAAAGCGAACATGCCGACCGATTTGTCGAAGAATATCGTTTCGGTGGCCTTGTTCATGCCTTCCTCTGACCCATTCCACAGTAGCGGTTTGTCGTAGCCGCGCTCGTGCTTCCATTTTGCGATGGCTTCCGGCGTTACGTGCTTGATTCCGAGATGAATGCGCGCCATGTTGTCCGGCGTGTTGACCACGAAGAACAGCATGAAGGTGAGCAGATTCACCCCGATCAGGATCGGAATGGCGTAGAAGATGCGGCGCAGAATGTAGGCGATCATCTGGCCCCTGCCTTTTCCTTACGCCGATAGGCTGCTACCGCCGGAACCAGCGCAGCAGCCAGCACTGCCACCAGCGCTAGCAAGGGCCACCAGATCGGCTGGTTCCACTCGCGGCGTTTTTCGCTGCGCAAAGCGGTGTCGATCTTGACGTATTTCAAGCTGTTGTTGGCCATCAGGTTAGGTTTCAGATTCCGATACCAGGCATGGTTCAAGCTGTATTGCTTAGGATGAAAACCCCATATCCACGGCGCATCGCGCCGGGCGATGGCGAGCATGTCGTCGATGATTCTCTGGCGTTCGGCGCCATTGTCCATGTTCTTCATCTTCTCGAACAAACGGTCGAATTCGGGGTTCTCATAGTTGGCTGAATTTTCGCCGTCCTTGCCGACCCGCGCATTCGGCCCGTAGAGCAGGAACAGGAAATTTTCCGGGTCGGGATAATCGGCATTCCAGCCCCAGTGAAAAATCTGCGCGTTTCCCTTGCGGATCTTGTCCTGAAAGCGGTTGTAGTCAGTGTTGCGTACCACCAGTTGCACATTGAGCTTCTGGAGCTGCTTGCGGATCCAGTCGAGGCGCGCCTTGTCATCCGGTCCGCTGGCTGTGATGTCCAGATACAGCAGCAACGGTTTGCCGGTTTTCACATCGCGTCCTTCCGGGTAGCCTGCTTCCGCCAGCAGTTGCTTCGCCTGTTCGATGGACTTGCGCCGAGGTTTGCCGTCGACCCAGTCATAGACATAAGGGTTGATGCCCGCAGCCCCTTCACGGAAACCAAAAATACCCGGCGGCAGCGGTCCCTGTGCCGGAATGCCGCGCCCGTTGAAGAAAATCGAGATGAACTCCTCGTAATCCATCGCCATGGAAAGCGCCTGCCTAAGCTTTCTCGCCGGCTCGGAGAGTCCGCCCACCACCGGGTCGAGCATATTGAAGCCATAATAATAATTGGTGGCCGTCACGGTGGTTTGCAGGCGGATACCCTTATCGCGCATCTGGTCGGTGACATTCGCTTCTCCCTGGGTGGATATACGCACCGCCTGATCGAAACTGTCCGAGCTGATGCCGGATGCGTCGTAATAACCTTGCAGAAACTTGTTCCAGTAAGGAATGCTCTCCTTTTCCAGGCTGAATACCACTTTGTCGACGAACGGCAAGGGTTTTCCGGCATCCGCGAGTAAGCCGGCGGCGGCATCATTAGGCTCGCCTTCGCTGGGGTAGGTTTCGCCGTGGAAATTGGGATTGCGTTCCAACACCATGCGCCGGTTTGGGTCGTTCTCGGTGAGCATGTACGGCCCGGTACCGACAGGATACCAATCCAGGGTAAGGTTCTTTTCCTCCATGCCAGGCTGCCCGTAAAAACGCTCGGCCTCAGGCGGAACCGGTGCGAAGAACGGCATTGCCAGCCAGTATTGGAACTGCGGATATTTTCCCTTCAGCTTGACCCGGTATGTATAGCGATCGAGCACCTGCGCGCCTTCCAGCTGGGTGTTTTCCAGGTCGAGATGTCCTTCCTTGGCGGTCTGCACCAGCGTCTTGGCGTAGTCCTTGAGTCCGACGATGTAGTCGCTCATCACCCCGAAAATCGGGGAATGTAGTTTGGGATGTGCCAGGCGTTTGATCTGAAATACATAATCATCGGCCACCAGTTCGCGCGTGCCGGTTTTAGGGAAATCGGATAGTTTGTGGATGCCTGCCAAATCCTGCGGCGTGAGATGCTGGTACAAATAGCTGCCGTCATCCTTCCGGGCAAATGCCGGATGGGGCTGATAGCGGATGCCGTGCTTGATATGGATGTCATACAGGCTGAATGCCACGACAGTGGGGGACGCATTGTCCGGCAAAGGCTTGCCTTTGGCGTCGAAATAGCGCGGACGAGGCATCTCCGCCGCAGCCGATGGAATCAGCGTGTAAGGCCGCTTGAGGTAATGGTATTGGAGCGGCGCTTCGTAAATCTGCGCCGTAAAAGTAATTTCGTTGGAACTGTAGGACTGCACCGGGTCGAGGTGCTTGGGGCGTTCGGCAAAAGAAGAATAGAGAATATTCTTCCACTCGTCCGCAGCTGGGTAAGGATTGTTCCACGGCGATGCCCCGCAGCCCGCGAACAGCAGCACAGCAAAAGGCAGAATAAAACGGGCGCCGTCAAGCGCCCATTTTTTCACATCTGGCATCAGGAAAGCCCTAATTGCCGGCGACGGCTTCCTCCGCGTTACCGAGGGCCGTGATGTTGAAACCGCCATCGACATAGGTGATCTCCCCGGTCATGCCGCTCGACAACTCGCTGCACAGGAAAGCCGCCACGTTGCCGACTTCCTCGATCGTTACGTTGCGCCGCATCGGGGCGTGCTTCTCGTTGTAGCTCAATAGCTTGCCGAAATCGGAGATGCCGCTTGCCGCCAGGGTCTTGATCGGCCCGGCGGAAAGACCGTTGACGCGGATACCCTTGGGACCCAGGCTGGCGGCCATGTAGCGCACGTTGGCCTCAAGACTGGCCTTGGCCAGCCCCATCACATTGTAGTGCGGCACAGTACGTTCCGCACCGAGATAGGACAATGTCAGCAGGGAAGCATTGCGCCCCTCCATCATCGGCAATGCGGCCTTGGCCAGTGCGGTGAAACTGTAGGAGCTGATGTCGTGTGCGATCTGGAAGTATTCGCGCGTCACAGACTCGACATAATCCCCTGCCAACGCTGCCTTGGGAACAAAGGCGATGGAATGGATGATACTGTCCAGCCCGTCCCAGTGTTTTCCTAATTCGACAAACAATTGGTCGATCTGCTCGTCGCTCCCTACATCGCAAGGGAAAACCAGGTCAGAACCAAATTCTTTTGCCAGGTCGGTGACCCGGTCTTTAATTTTGTCGTTCTGATAGGTGAACGCCAGTTCAGCACCTTCTCGCTTCATCGCGATGGCGATACCGTAAGCAATGGAGCGATT
>CALMWM010000664.1 GCA_937873435.1 uncultured Gallionellaceae bacterium | reverse complement strand
CACTCGGGCCATTACAGCACTCCGAGTTTCAGGAGGCCAAATATCCATGGATGAGACGCCTTACTTCAACGAATTGCCTGTACAGCCAATGTCTTTCCTCCAGGGATATGGATTTCCGGGGGGTGCCCCCTATCGTGGGAGAATTCTTCCGAACGTTTAGAGCAGAGTTTGTTGAAATCGCAATCATCGCATTTACCCTGCTCCGGTCGCATCGGGAAGTCTTGAGCCAATACGCCTGAAACAGCCCATTCCACATTTCGAATTGCGGCCTCGATGGCCGCCTCGTCGATAGGCACATCGACACGCTGATTGTCCTTCAGCAAATGAATCGTACCAGTTGCTGCGTGCTCACTGAGTACTTCACGCGCAGCCTTGGCGTACAATTGAACCTGAAGGGATAGTTCTGTCCATTCCAACTTGGTGTTTTGGAGAACGTCCTCGCCCCCTTCCATAGTTTTGAAATCAATTACCTGGGCATCAAGAATTTCGCCTTCATCCGAATAACGCATAAGCAAATCGATGGAGCCGGTAATCAAACAGCCCTCTGCGGCAATCTCAAAGCGTGCTTCAACCTGCCGCCGGCGAGCAAAATCTTCCCCAAATTTCTCGACATATTCAGCAGCGATTTCCCGTGCCTTCAATTTTGCATTTTCATAGGCGCCGGGGCGGCTTTCCGGATCGCGGCTAGGGGCAATATGTTTTAAATGGAAGTTTTGTTCAGTAAGTGTCCGCGCCTGCTCCGGCGTAGGAGCGTGCTCGGGAAACATCTCATGCAGTTTTTCTACAGCAACATGAACAACACGACCGTATCCGAAAAGTTCAGGTACAGGAGGACTGAAACCATAACATTTACGAAACCGATAGTCGGCGGGACATCTCAGGTAATACTTTACGTCAGAGAACGACGTTGGCAACAGCGCTTCATCCACGCGGGCACGCGGCTCGCATGCCAACAGCCCTTGTGGTGCCAATGTCGCATCTTTGACGAGGTCTTGGTGTTGTAGACGGACGGAGAATATGGATGGCTTGTTTTTTCTTTTCCCGCCAGGGAGTTGTTCGCATCCCGTAACGTACAAATAGCGTTCCGCCCGAGTTAACGCCGTATAGAAAAGCCGAGCCTCGGCCTCTTGCGTGCCGATGTATGCCCCATGAGCTACCGAATCTTTAACCAAGTCTTCAGGAACCCATTTATCGTAGCGCGACTTGCTTCTCGGGAAACGTCCGGGCTCGACATCGACGACGAAGACCACCGGAAATTCCAGTCCCTTGACCTGATGAACCGTACTTATTGTTACCACGTCAGGACGTGCAACGACATCCTCTGTAGACGTGTCGTAGCCATCTTTCGCAACATGATCCATATAGTTCACGATGGAAGCGAACCGGCTTTTACTGTCGACGCTCAAATATACGCCTTCCACGTCTTGAAGTATTTTGCTGAATAAACCGATATTCCGCATGTCGTCCGTCGTCAGCGGTGTCGCGGAAATATTGAGTGCTTCCAGTACAGCTAACAGCAGTTTTTGCGGATACAGCCGGACGCGGCGGGCACCTGCAATAGGTCTGTGAATGTCCCTCCCCCAAGTAGCGACAACTTCCAAGAAACGTTGCTCATTTGCATGGGGAAACAGGGGATAAAGTTGTGTCTGGAATAGTTGTTGAGCTTGCGGACGGGTAGGATTTTCATCTCCCGCAAAAAGGCGGAAGAATTCACGAAGCGCATGTGAAAGCGGATGATCAAAAACACTTCCGCCGGCGCTTAGCGTATAACGAATTCCCTGTGCATTCAGGGCCTCGGAGAAGGCATAATGACGAGGCGGGCCGGAGCCGTCTGGACCCTCTGGTTGCTTTGTGGAGCGCATTAGTATCGCAAAATCGGCAGGGGTAAGACCCCGTTGCTTGCCATCCCTTTCCACAAAACACGTGCCTAATAGATCACGGATTCGTTGTGCAACCCATGCGGCTTCATCCACCCTTTCCGTAAAGAAAAATACGCCGGTCTGTTGCGGTTCAATATTGAAAACGTGCTGAGGAGTTTTCATCAACCGCCCAGCGCCGAGTTCGGCCTTGGCGAATGCATCCGAAATCTGAACAATTGCCTCGGTACTCCGGAAATTCTTGTCTAGGGTATGCCGTGCCGAATTCGGATAGCGTTTCTCGAATTCGAGAATATTGTGCACCAATGCACCACGCCAACCATAGATGGACTGATCGTCATCACCTACGACAAATATCGAACTGCCCAACTCCCTAATTCTCGATACGATTTCTTCCTGCGCGCCCGAAACATCCTGGTACTCATCGACAAGAAGATGCGTGATTTTTGAAAGGCGTTGAATGACGCGGGATTCGGTACGAGATTTGTCGGCGACAAGCCGAATCATCGATGCGAAATCAATAAACTGGTCGTGCCGCATGGCATCGTCGATCAAGTATAGACATTCCCCTAATTCGGCGTCTCGGGATGCTATGTCTTCAAACGATAGTCCCTCATCGCGCATCATGTTCCAGGCCTGTTGGGCTGAACGTAACGTGTCGTAGTACCGGTTTTTATTCCTTTGCCGTAAGGGCTGAATTGCAAGGGACGGATATCTCGAAATAAGGAAAAGCAGAAATCGATTGCTGTCGAGTACATCGAATTGGCGATACTTGGCATCTGCCTCGCCGAGTACGTTTTGGCAGAAAGCGTGAATGGTGCCGACATACATTTGACCAATCAGGTTGGCACTTTGCCCTGTGCGCACCAGAACATCGGCCATCCGCTTCTTGATACTATCCGCAGCTTTCTCGGTGAAGGTAAAGACAACAATCCCTTCGGCATCAACGCCGTCCTGTAGTAGTCGCGCAACGCGAAACGCAAGCGTTTCAGATTTTCCCGAGCCGGCGCAAGCGATACAAAGCACGGCAGAATTGTCGTCCAGCGCCGCCGCAGCCTGCTCTGGAGTCAGCTTCTCATGGATAATATCTCGGATATTCCTGTTTTCTGCTGCCACGAAGCCTCCTCCTTATTGCTCAAGTTGACTGATTGAGACTCCGCGCCATTGCTCGCGCGTGAGCCGCGATAAACGGGGGAGGTAAAGCGTTGCCGATCATTAACGCTATGGCCTCCTTTCCGTGCGAGACATCAAATTTGTATTTTCTGGGAAAACCTTGAAGAAGCGCTGCTTCCCGCAACGTAATCGGCCTGTGTTCTTCCGGATGTAGAAACCGGCCCTTAGACGGATTAAAACAACCGCCTGTAATGGTAGGTGCCACGGCATCCCAAGCCATTCGACCGTAAACATCCTTGAAGCCATCCGATTTCTTATGGCATTCGAGTTGCATTTCTTCCGGTAGATCGGTTCGACTTCCTCCGTTGGAAGGAATTGACCGAATCAGTAACTGGATGCGCTCAGACCGGCGTTCTGGGATGTCGTGCAAGGAATCGCCGCTTGTTCCCGCCGGTGGTAGTCTTCCGATGACTTTTCGGACGGTTTTTTTCGTCTTCGATTCCGTTGCCAAAGTAGGGGCACCGATGCGGCTGGCTGATAGAATTAATCGCTTCCGTCGCTGCGCTACCCCGAATTTCGATACGTCAAGAATTTCTACCTTTATGCGATAACCCGCATTCTCAAGATTTTTCTTGAAACTCCCGAATCTGTAGTAGTCGGCAAGTCCTGGCACGTTCTCCATCATAATGAGCTTCGGACGCATAGCGAGGGCGAAACGAGCAAATTCATCAATGAGCGCATTGCGATCATCGCGTGCGGAACGCGCCTTATTACGTTTGCGCATACGCGAAAAACCTTGGCATGGTGGACATCCCGCAAGCAAATCTAAATCCCCAGGGTTGAGTTTTAGGCCCTTCATGATCGCCACGGGATCAGCCAGACGAATGTCGTCGCCGGCGAGCCATACCTTCTCGTGATTCAACGAATATGTTTTGCGCGCCTTGGGGTCTATCTCCACAGCGGCAAGGACACGATACCCAGCTTGCTTTAAACCGGCGGTCAGCCCACCGCAGCCGCTGAAAAGATCAACAGCCGTGAGTCGTGGTTTTCGTGCCACGCTTTCACCCGGCGAAGTGACATCCATCAATTCGGGGTTTTTATTGACACTGTTCTTGTTACCCAGATGTGCTCCCGCTGCAAGTTGATCAGTTATCCGATCCGGCCCCTCATTTTTGCCTATGGTTCTCATGAGTTCCTCGCTAAGTAAGTATTTCATACTCTTTCGCCAACTCTGACAATGCCCTGGCGATAATTTCAGACTGCGTTGCTTCCAACTTGTTGCATAACGCCTTCAACCGCCTTGCCGAATCATCTGGTACCCACGCTTGAAGCCGTAAATACGACGCCTCTTTCTTGCCGCCCCGATAAGTCTGTTGAGCGACGGACAACTGTTTCTTTCGATTTGGTGAATTTGCCATTCAAGTGTCTATGTTCAGAAATGATTACACTGTAATCATTTCACTAAATAACGATTTATGCAAGAATTTCAATGCATTCCAGCTTGAATTGTGTGATTTGGCTTACTGCTACTGAGCCTGCCTGCAAAATGTTGGCAGTTGACCGATGTATGGCAATGGCTTAGGGGGCGGTTGGGCCATGAAAAAAGATAGGCCCGGCAGATTGGGTCAATGCATTCGAGATAATCTAATGGCGCGGTAAATTATTCCCCCATTCTTAATGTCTGGCACCCGATCGCTTCCAAGCACTGCACCAAAAACACCGCCGTAAACTTTCCACGACTGATCTTGTTGGCGATATTTTCCGATGTCTCGGATACACCGATGGCTGCAAGCTTTTCGACCAATTGCTGGTAGGTCACATTGCGGCGTTTCAATTCGGCCTTAAGCAGCCCCTTGACCTTGCCTTCCCAATCCTGATCCATAGTTCAATTTCCCTCAAGCGTGCCTTCTATAAATACCCGTGGTCTGGCTCATGACATGA
>CALMWM010000663.1 GCA_937873435.1 uncultured Gallionellaceae bacterium | reverse complement strand
AGGATTTTCGCGAAAAAGCCCGACGCATGACCCTGGAAGGCCAAATCCGCATTGCGCTGACATGGGACGGCGCGGCGATCCGCAAGGCAACGGTCATCCCGCGCCCGCTGCTCGACGCCAACCGGCTGGTGCGCGGCAAGAGCCCCCAGGAAGCGGCACAAATCATTCCGTTGCTGTTCAGCCTGTGCGGCCAGGCGCAAGGCGTCGCCGCTGCACTGGCTCTGGCTGCCGCGCAGGGCCGGCATGGCGTGCCAGACGAACTGGAACGGCGAGTGCTAATCGAAGCGCTCCAGGAAACCGCCTGGCGGGTACTGCTAGACCTGCCGCAACTGTTCGGCATTCCCGGCGATGCGCTAACGCTGGCGGCGTTGCGCAAGCGCTGCGCCGAAAATCCGAGCGGCGATGCGCTCGCC
Organism: uncultured Gallionellaceae bacterium; assembly: GCA_937873435.1. GTDB lineage: Bacteria > Pseudomonadota > Gammaproteobacteria > Burkholderiales > Sulfuricellaceae > JAGXQV01. The sequence goes on along the minus strand of CALMWM010000663.1, from coordinate 10,457 downwards.
GCTTACCTGGAAGACTTGCTCGAACGCCACCTGTTCGGCGTCCCCGGCCACGCCTGGAGCGCCTTCACCGCCACGGCGCAACTGGAAAGCTGGCTGGCGCAGGCGGATACCCCGCTCGCCGCGACACTGCGCCAACTGTGGCACGATGAAGGCAACTGGGGCAACAGCGACACCGGCCTGTTGCCGGAATTCAGCGCGGCGCAAATGGTCGAAGAGTTATTGCCGGCCTTGCTGGCCGACGCGAACTTCGCCGGCCTGCCCCACTGGCGTGGATTGCCGGCGGAAACCGGGGCGTTGGCGCGCTTGAATCGCCACCCACTGATCGAAGAAGCCCTGCAGCGGCAGGGCAACACCGTCGGCGTGCGCCTGCTGGCGCGCCTGCTCGACCTGGCCCGCTTTGCCGACAGACTGCGCAACGCCGATACGCACTGGGCCAGCCACGCCAGCGTGAAGGAAAACGCCGGACTGGCGTGGCTGCAAACCTCGCGCGGCCTGCTGATCCATTACGCGGAAGTGACGAACGGCATGGTCGCGGATTACCGCATCGTCGCGCCCACCGAATGGAATTTCCACCCGGGCGGCGCCTTTGTCCGGGGATTGACCGGCAAGCGCGTCGCCAGCGCCGACGAAGCGCGCCGCCACGCTGCCCTGCTGCTGCACGCGCTCGATCCGTGCGTTGAAGCAGTGCTGAGTGTTTAGTGCTTAGTGTTGAGTTGATGTCACGCCATGCGTGGCGAATTGAGTTATGCGCGAAGCGTATTCCACAACTAAACACTAAGCACTCAACACTGAAAACCGAATTTTATGCATGAAATGTCATTGGCCGAAGGCATCATCCAGCTCATCGACGGCAGCGCCGCCAAAAACCAGTTCCAGCGGGTGAAAACGGTGTGGCTGGAAATCGGCCAGTTGGCCGGGGTCGAAGCCGAAGCGATGCGCTTTTGCTTCGATGCGGTGACGCGCGGCAGCATCGCCGAAGGCGCAACCCTGGAAATCCTCGAAACGCCCGGTCAGGGCCGCTGCTACGACTGCAACCAAACGGTGGCGGTGACGGCGCGCTACGAACCCTGCCCGCAATGCGGCGGCTATAGCGTGGAAGTGACCGGCGGCACGGAAATGCGCGTCAAGGAACTGGAGGTCGAATAGTTGAACATGGAAAATGCAGCGCCCCTGAAGCGCTATGAAAAACACCTGAAACCAGGGGTTCCCCTAACCCCGAACCGACCAAACCCTTACGCCTTGTACCGTACCCCCCATGATTTACCGGGGTTGCGGGCAACCCGTATAATGCGTTGCCCGCGAATAATTTCCGTTGAATTTTCCCGGATTCAATCTGCCTATATACCGCACCACAGGACACCCTAATGAATTCCGCCCTTCCCTTTCTCGATATCGTGCAGGACATTAACCGGGAAATCGACCAGGCCCGCTCGCTTGAAGCGTTATTCGACAACCTGCTCCATACCCTTACCAAGGTTAGTGCAGCCCCGGAGCCGGCGTCCGCATTCATGACCATGGTCGAATTCAGCGCAGCCGAATATACCTTCCAGATTGCCCAAGGGACGGGACGCTATGCCGCCGCAGCCGGCTCCATTCTGCATGACGAAGCGATACGGGGATGCCTGAGCAACGCCATCCGCCAGCGCGCTAACCACTACGAGCAAGACTCCGTGACTTTCTGTTTTCTGCACCCGGAAAACCTGGCGATACTTGTTCATGTCGAGCTGGCGCAGGAAATCGACGCGGGAAAACAAGAATTGCTTAAATTCGTCAACGACAAGGTCGCCAGTTCTATCCAGACCCACAGCTTCGCCAAACAGACCGCGCGCACCGGCCGCGCCATGGTCATCGCGCTGGCCAGCCTGGCGGAACACAAGGATCAGGATACCGGCGAACACATCCTGCGCGTCGCCATCATGACCGACGAGATCGTGCAGGTTCTGGGAGAACTGGGCTATTACCGGGAAAAAATCACCCCGGAATTCGAACATGCGATCAGCACCGCCAGCATTCTGCATGACGTGGGCAAGGTAGCCATTCCCGAGAGCATCCTCGGCAAACCCGGCAAACTGGAACCGGAAGAGCGCAAGCTGATTGAAACCCACACCATGAAAGGCCAGACGGTTCTGGAAAAAGCCAGCCGCATCCTCGATGGGAATAATTTCCTGCTCGGCCTTTCCAGCGAAATCGCCCTGCACCATCACGAACACTACAACGGACGAGGCTACCCGTCTGGGCTTGCCGGGCAGGACATCCCGCTTTCCGCGCGGATAGTCGGGCTGGTCGACGTGTTCGATGCGCTCACTTCGGCGAGGCCTTACAAGAAAGCCTGGCCCGAACACGAGGCGGTCGAATACATCCGCAACCAGTCGGGGTTGCAGTTCGACCCGCTGGTGGTCGAGGCTTTCCTTAAAGTCATGGAATACCGCGAAGGCGTTGCCCTGATCCGATGGACGGAAGCGATGTCGGTGAAGGTTTCCAGCATGGACAACGACCACCGCGTCCTCATCGACCTGATCAATCAACTGGCCTCGGCGGAAAAAATCGGCAACCGGCGCATCGCCGAATCGGTGCTGGACGAACTGGTCAATTACACAATAGATCACTTCAACCGCGAAGAGCAATTCCTCCAGGAAACCGGCTACCCCTTTGCCGACCTGATTACGCACAAAATGCAACATGCTTCGTTCACCGAAACCATCCAGGACATCCGCTGGCAATACCTGCATGGATTCCGTCCCAAAATCAACCGGGAAGTGCTACTCTTTCTGCGTAACTGGCTCAGCAAGCATATTCTGGTCGAGGACAAGAAGTATGGGGTTTTGCAAGGAGCTAACCGGACAACGGCGGAAACCCTCCCGAATCCGGGGAACGAATAGCCGAATTATTCAGGAGAAGAACATGTGTACAGTCTGCGGTTGCGGTGAGGGCGAAACGAAAATCGAGGGGCATGACCATCCCCACAGCCATGAACACGAGCACGAAGGCCACGTCCATAGCCATGAACACGGGCATGAGCACGAACATGCTCACGAACACAGCCACGACGGCCAGGATATGCATTACGGCCACGGCGCGGCGCACGCTCACGCCCCCGGCATGTCGCAAGGGCGCATGGTACAGATCGAGCAGGACATTCTGGCCAAGAACAATTCCTATGCCGACGAAAACCGCCGCCATTTCAGCGAGCACGGGATTTTCGCGCTGAACCTGGTTTCCAGCCCCGGTTCCGGCAAAACCACGCTGCTTACCCGCACCATCGGCCATCTCAAGGGAAAAGCCACGGTCGCGGTGATCGAGGGCGACCAGCAAACCGCACTCGACGCCGACCGCATCCGCGCCACCGGCGCAGCGGCGATCCAGATCAATACCGGCAAGGGCTGCCACCTTGACGCCCACATGGTCGGCCATGCCGCCGAACGGCTGGCGCTCGCCGACGACAGCCTGCTGCTGATCGAAAATGTCGGCAACCTGGTATGTCCTGCCGCCTTCGACTTGGGCGAGGCGCACAAGGTGGCGATCCTGTCCGTCACCGAAGGCGAGGACAAGCCGCTCAAATATCCCGACATGTTCGTCGCCGCCGACGTGATGCTGCTCAACAAGATCGACCTGCTCCCCTACTTGAGTTTCAACGTGCCGCTGTGCCTTGAATACGCCCGCCGCGTCAACCCCAACATCAAGGTCATCCTGATCTCCGCCGCCACCGGCGAAGGCATGGATGAATGGCAGGAATGGCTCGAACAGGGGCTGACCAACGCCCGCCAACGCAAGGCCGCCGCAGTGGAAACCCTGCATCGCCGGATCGCCGACCTGGAGGCCGAACTGGCCGCGCTGAAGGGTGGCAAATAACGCTCGCATCCGCGTTCGCGGCACCGTCCAGGGCGTCGGCTTTCGCCCTTTCGTTTACCGGCTGGCGCGGGAACTCCAGCTCGACGGCTGGGTGCGCAACGACGGCGAAGGCGTCGAAATCGCCGTGCGCGGCGCCGCGGAGAATATCGCCGAGCTGCTGCTCCGCCTGAAAAGCCAGGCGCCGCCGTTGGCGCACGTGGAGCGGGTCGAGAGCGTTGAAATGCCGCCAGACATAGCGATGGCGCCCGGTTTCGCGATCCGCGCCAGCCAGGGCGGCCCAGCACACACCGCGGTCACCCCGGATGCCGCCACCTGCCCGGACTGCATCGCGGAGTTGTTGAACCCCGCCGACCGGCGCTACCGCTACCCCTTCATCAACTGCACCCATTGCGGCCCGCGCTACACCATCACCGCTCGCCTGCCCTACGACCGCCCCAATACCAGCATGGCAGGGTTCGCGCTATGTCCCGCCTGCCGCCGCGAATACGACGACCCGCTCGACCGGCGCTTCCATGCCCAACCCAATGCCTGCCCGGTATGCGGGCCGCAACTGGCGCTTCTCGATGTAACCGGGAATCCTGTCGCAACGCCGGACATCGTGGCGGCAGCAGTGACTCGCCTGCTGCGCGGGGAAATCCTCGCGGTCAAGGGGCTGGGCGGTTTCCATCTGATGTGCGACGCCCGCAACGCCGCGACGGTGGCCGAACTGCGCCGCCGCAAGCAACGCGAAGCCAAGCCTTTCGCGGTGCTCGCCGCCGGCCCGGCTTCGCTGGCCAGGCTGGCGCAGTGGGGCGAGGCCGAAGAGACCCTGCTGCACAGCCGCGAACGCCCCATCGTGCTGCTCGAAAAAAACGCCGCCTGCGACCGCGAATTACCCGGCATCGCCGACGGCGTGGCCTGGCTCGGCGTTCTCCTGCCCTATACGCCGCTGCACACCCTGCTGTTCCACGAGGCCGCCGGACGAGGCGAAAAAACGCCCTTGCTGCTGGTCTGCACCTCCGCCAACCCCGGCGGCGAACCGCTGGTTACCGGAAACGCCGAAGCCGTGAGGCGCCTGTCCGGCATCGCCGACGCGTTCGTGATCCATGACCGCGACATTCTGGTGGGCTGCGACGACAGCGTGGTAAGGGCTGCTCAAGAAACGCTCTCTCCCCCAGCCCCTCCCCCGCTTGCGGGGGAGGGGGGCAGAGCAGCTTACGCCTTCATCCGCCGCGCCCGCGGCTACACCCCGCGTGCCATCCAGCTGCCGCGTTCCGGGCTGGCGGTGCTGGCGTGCGGCGGCTGGTACAAAAATACCGTTTGCCTGACGCGCGACGACCAGGCCTTCGTTTCCCAGCATATCGGCGACCTCGATAATGCCGCCACCTGCCGCGCGATGGAGCAGGCGGTTGAGCACTTGATGGCAGTGCTGGAGATCCGCCCGGAAATTGTCGCCTGCGACATGCACCCGGATTTCCACAGCAGCCGTTACGCTGCCGCCTTCGCCGCGGAACACCGCTTGCCGCTAATCGCCGTGCAGCATCATCATGCCCACCTGGCAGCAGCGCTGGCCGAGCACGGCGTTACCCGTCCGGCCCTCGGTTTGGCGCTGGACGGAGTGGGATTGGGCAGCGACGGACAGGCTTGGGGCGGCGAATTGCTGCGCCTGGAAGGCGGCGGATTCGAGCGGCTCGGCCATTTGCGCGAACTGCGCCTGCCCGGCGGCGACCGCGCCGCGCGCGAGCCGTGGCGCATGGCGGCCAGCGCGCTGCACCAATTGGGGCGCGGCGCGGAAATCGAGCAACGCTTCGCCGCCCTTCCCGGCGCCGCCACGGTAGCGCACATGCTCGCACGCGGCCTCAACGCGCCGCCGTCGTCCAGTTGCGGCCGGCTGTTCGATGCCGCCACGGGGCTGCTCGGAATCATGCCGACGATGGCTTTCGAGGGACAGGCAGCGATGCTGCTGGAAAGTCTCGCCGCCAGGCATGGCGGAGTCACAGCGTTGCCTCACGGTTACACCCTGGAAGCGGACGGCACTTTGAATTTCCTGCCGTTGCTGGCCGAACTGGCCGCGATGAAAGATGCAGAGTCGGGCGCCGCGCTGTTCCACGCGACCCTGACCGAGGGCTTGGCAGAGTGGGCGATGCAGGCCGCGCAAAACAGCGGCTTGGAGAGCATTGCGCTGGGCGGCGGCTGTTTTCTCAACGCCATCCTGAGCGGGAAGCTGGTCGAACGCTTACGTGGACAGGGATTGACAGTGCTGGAAGCGCGCCAGGTTCCGCCCAACGACGGCGGCCTCAGCCTGGGACAGGCCTGGGTGGCGCTGCAAGTAATAAAACAGTTTTGAATGTTTAGTGTTAAGTGCTTGGTTGAGGTCGCTGCGCGAAGCGCACTCCACAACTCAACACTAAACACTCAAAACTAAAAACCACAGTTATTTAAAACTCCGGCTCGATGTCCTCGTCGGTGGACGCTTCGCGCAGCAAGACCAGGAACAGCACCAAAATCACCGGGCCGATAATCAGGCCGAGAATGCCCATAGCGGCGATGCCGCCGAAGATGCCGAACAGAATGGCAAGAAACGGTAACTGAGTGGAGCTCTGGATCAGGCGCGGACGCAACAGGTAGTCGGCCAGCATCAGAACCGTCGTGCCGAAGGCGAACACGCCGATACCGGCAAACGGCGCTCCCTGGGCAAACAACACCAGCCCGATGGCCGCGAGCAACAAAGGGCCGGCCATGGGAATCAGGGAAACCGCCGCGGTAGCCATGCCGAGCAGTATCGCCGAATGCACCCCGGCGAGCTTGAGGGTCACACCGATAACGATGCCCTCGGCCAAGCCGACGATGACCAGCCCGTTGACCGCCGAGCGTACTGCCGAAGGAATATGGTAAGCATAGGACTGCCAGCGTTTCTTCAACCATTTGGAGCCGACAAAGCTGATCTTGGCGAGCAATTTGTCGCCCTCGCGGTAGAAAAAAAACAGCACCCACAGCGCAAAGAACAGCATGGCCGCACGCGTCGCCACCTCGACCAGCGCCGACCGGGTCAAATCCTGAATCATGCTGAGCTTGGCCGAAAGCAACAGGGATAACTGGTTGGGTTCGCCGAGATAAGCCGCCCACTGTTGCGCCAGGTAGTCGCCGAACAACGGCATTCCCGGCAACCAGAACGGGATGGGCACCCCCTCTTTGTTGGCGAGGATCAGGTAGGTCACGACGGTCTGCACGTCTTCCACCACGAAGAACAGCAACGCAATCATCGGCCCGGCCAGCGTCAGCGCGACCACGGTGGTAGTCGCCAGCGCAGCCATATCGTCGCGCCCGGCCAGGCGGGATTTGATCCTGAGGTGCATCGGCCAGGTGGTGATCGCGATTACCGCAGCCCAGATAATGGGCAACAGGAAAGGCTGCAGCACGGTAAAGGCCGCCAGCAGGATGAAACAGGTGAAAATCAGGCTAGCCAGGGACAGGTACAGATTGCCGTTCGGTTTGCTATTTGGCATGTTTCAACCACTTGGCCAACGGAGAAGCTTGCCAGAAGCGCCACATCATCCATGCCCGCCCGGCCCAAGCGGCTACCCGGCGCGGACGCGACAGCACCAGCAGCGTGAGCGGAAAAGCCAGCAACACAGGATGGGCCTTGAGCGCTTGCAGCGCCGCCATGACGCGGTCGACCGCCGCCGCCGGGACGCGCCATTGCTGCACCATGCCGGCCAACTCGTCACGCTGCACCTCGGCGCGAACCAGCAGACGCTCGCGCCGACGAATGAGTTCAACCAGCCTGGCGTCCATGCTCAAGGCTCAAGCCGGCTACGGTCTTTGACCAACTCGCCCAGGCTGTCGGCAAAGAGTCGGCTCTTCTCGCGCGTCTTGCCGAGCAGCAGGCGCCATGCAAGCGTCCCGGCAACCAGGAACAGCAAGGCCAATGAGCCGAGGATAAACAAGCGGTGCGTTTCCCAGAACAGCACGGTAAGAAAGATCGCCGCAAAAACGATGCCGAGCCCGAGGAAGAATAGTGCCGCAACTGCGAACAGCAACAACTGCCCGACACGGATTTTTTCTTCCGCGATCTCGGTGGAGAGGATTTCCAGGCGGGTATACGCCACGCCGACCAGCGTGGCCGCCCACCCTTTCAACGAGCCGAGTACCCCGGCAGGGGGATTCTCCGCCATCGCGACGGTTAGCGACGGCTGATCAACATGCCCAGCAGCAGACCGACGCCGCCGGCGATGCCCGCAGCTTTCCAGGGATTTTCGCGGACATACTGGTCGGTAACGTCGGCAGCCTGCTTGGCACGGATCGCGATAGCCTGTTCCAGATCGGCCAGTTTGGCCTTGGCATCGCTCAAATGTGCTTCAATTTTGGCGCGTGCGGCAACGGCTTTTTCGCTGGCATCCTGCGCGGTGGCTTTCAGCAACTCCTCGGCGTCGGCGATGACCACTTTGAAATCGGCCATCAGTTTTTGTTTGGTAACGACGTCGGTGTTTTCCAGTTCGGTGTACATGATTGCTCCCTTAAATAAATTGCTAATAAAAGTATAGGCTACAGCCCGCTCTGCGGCAAATCAATCGGACTGACGAACTCTACCTGATATCCGCCATCCTAAATGCAATATTCGCATGTTATGCTGGCATTATTACATGGAGAATTCGCATGTGCCTGGCCATTCCCGCGCGTATCGCGCAAATTCTGGAAAACGATGCGGCCATCGTCGATCTCGGCGGTGTCCGCAAGGAAATCTCGCTGGCGCTGGTGGAGGGCGTCGAGGTGGGCGATTACGTGATCGTCCACGTCGGCTACGCCCTCAACCGCCTCGACCCCGAGGAAGCCGAGAAAACCCTCAAGCTGTTCGCCGAGATGGAGCCGCAAAGCATTCCCGCATGAAATACGTCGACGAATTCCGCGACGGCGCCATCGCCCGCAAGCTCGCCGACGATGTGCGCCGCGAAGCCGATCCCGCGCGCAGCTACAACCTGATGGAATTCTGCGGCGGGCATACCCACGCCATTTTCCGCTACGGCATTCAGGACCTGCTACCGCCCAGCGTACGGATGATCCACGGCCCAGGCTGCCCGGTCTGCGTGCTGCCGATAGGCCGGGTGGACAGCGCGATCCGCCTGGCGCGGATGCCCGGCGTGATTTTATGTTCCTACGGCGACATGCTGCGCGTTCCCGGCGCCGAGCGCATCAGCCTGCTGAAAGCCAAGGCGGGCGGCGCTGACGTCCGGATGGTCTACTCCAGCGCCGACGCATTGAAAATCGCCCAGGACAACCCGGACAAGCAGGTGGTGTTCTTCGCCATCGGCTTCGAAACCACCACTCCGCCCAGCGCGGTGGCGATCCTCCAGGCGGAAAAACTCGGGCTGAAGAATTTCTCGGTATTCTGCAACCACGTCCTCACCCCCGCGGCCATCGCCAACATTCTCGAATCGCCGGAAGTGCGCAAGCTGGGCATCCTGCCGCTGGACGGCTTCATCGGCCCGGCGCACGTCTCCACCGTGATCGGCAGCCGGCCTTACGAATACTTTGCTTACGAATACCAGCGCCCGGTAGTGATCGCCGGCTTCGAACCGCTAGACGTAATGCAGGCGATCCTGATGCTGGTGCGCCAGCTTAATCAGGACCGCGCCGAAGTCGAAAACGAATTCGCCCGCGCAGTCACCCGCGACGGCAATCTCAAGGCGCAGAAAATCGTCGCGGAAGTCTTCGAACTGCGCAAGACCTTCGAATGGCGCGGACTGGGACAGGTGCCTTACAGCGGCTTGAAGATCAAGGGAAAATACGCCGACTTCGACGCCGAATTGCGTTTCGAGCTACCCTACCAAGCAGTCGCCGACAATAAAGCCTGCGAGTGCGGCGCGATCATCCGCGGGGTAAAACGCCCGCTCGACTGCAAGCTGTTCGGCAGCGTATGCACTCCGGAAAACCCCATCGGCTCGTGCATGGTCTCGTCGGAAGGGGCGTGCGCGGCGTATTACACCTATGGACGCTACAAGTAGGTTGGGCACCCCGTGCCCAACGAATCAAGGCCGATGTCGGGCACAGCGTGCCCGACCTACGAAAGACGCGACATGACCAAAACCAGAACCGGTTACATCCGCCCCCTCGACCTGAAAAACGGCAGGGTCGACATGACCCACGGCAGTGGCGGGCGGGCGATGGCGCAATTGATCGAGGAGTTGTTCATTGCCGCTTTCGACAACGAATACCTGCGCCAGCACAACGATCAGGCCAGCTTCGCCGTGCCGCCGGGGCGCATGGTGATGGCCACCGATGCGCACGTGGTATCGCCGCTGTTCTTCCCCGGCGGCGACATCGGCAGCCTGTCGGTGCACGGCACCGTCAACGACGTAGCGATGTCCGGCGCCGTACCGCTGCACCTGTCCGCCGGATTCATCCTCGAAGAAGGTTTCCCGCTCGCCGACCTGGCGCGCATCGTCGCATCCATGGCGCAAGCCGCGCGAGAAGCCAACGTCGCCATCGTTACCGGCGACACCAAGGTGGTCGAACAAGGCAAGGGCGACGGGGTGTTCATCACCACCACCGGCATCGGCGTGATCCCGCACGGCGTGAACATCTCCGGCGACCGCGCGCGTCCCGGCGACGTTATCCTCGTCAGCGGCCAT
>CALMWM010000662.1 GCA_937873435.1 uncultured Gallionellaceae bacterium | reverse complement strand
TCCGTCGCGGTGATCGCGGCGCTGGCGACCAAGCACCATGCCGAGTTGATCAGCATCGGCAACGGCACCGCCTCGCGCGAAACCGACAAGCTGGCCAACGAGGTGATCAAGCGTTACCCCGATCTGAAACTGCAAAAGCTGGTGGTCTCGGAGGCCGGCGCCTCGGTGTATTCCGCCTCGGAACTGGCGGCACGCGAGTTCCCCGACCTCGATGTAACGATCCGCGGCGCGGTGTCCATCGCTCGCCGCCTGCAAGACCCGCTCGCCGAACTGGTGAAGATCGACCCCAAATCCATCGGCGTCGGCCAGTACCAGCACGACGTGAATCAGGCCGAGCTGGCGCGCGGCCTGGATGCGGTGGTGGAGGACTGCGTGAACAAGGTCGGGGTGGACGTGAATACCGCCTCGGCGCCGCTGCTGGCGCGCATCTCCGGGCTGAACGCGACGCTTGCCGGGAATATCGTGAGTTACCGCGACCAGAACGGCGCTTTCCCCAACCGCGCGGCGCTGAAAAAAGTCCCGCGCCTCGGCGAAAAAACCTACGAACAGGCCGCCGGCTTCCTGCGCATCATGAACGGCGACAACCCGCTCGATGCCTCTGCCGTCCACCCCGAAGCCTACCCGCTGGTGGAACGCATCGTCGCCCGCCTCAAGGTCGGCATCAAGGCGCTGATCGGCGACAGCACCACGCTGCGCCGCCTCGCTCCGGCGGAATTCACCGATGACCAATTCGGCCTGCCGACGGTCAAGGACATTCTCGGCGAACTGGAAAAACCCGGCCGCGACCCGCGCCCGGAATTCCGCACCGCGACCTTCCAGGAAGGCGTGGAAGAGCTCAAGGATTTGCAGCCCGGGATGATCCTCGAAGGCGTGGTGACCAACGTCGCTGCCTTCGGTGCCTTCGTCGACATCGGCGTGCACCAGGACGGGCTGGTGCACGTCTCGGCGCTCGCCAACAAGTTCGTCAAAGACCCGCACAGCGTGGTCAAGGCCGGCGACGTGGTCAAGGTCAAGGTGCTGGAAATCGACCTGCCGCGCCGCCGCATCGCGCTCACCATGCGCTTGAGCGACGATGCCGCGCCGGTCACGGCGACCATGCGTAACGAAGCGTCGCGCAAGCCACAAGCCAAGCGCGAGCCTGCCCCGCAAGTAGAAAGCGCGATGGCCGCCGCATTGTCCAAGCTGCGCAAGGGGGGATAAGGCGCGGGGAAATTTTCCCGTTTATTTCCCCTACGCAATGTAAACACGAGGGGGAACTGCGTGGTTATAATAAAGCCATGACCTCGCAACCGCTTTTCCTCGCCGTCCTGTTCGCCGACATCAGCGGCAGCACGCGCCTGTACGACACCCTGGGCGACCAGATCGCGCGGGCGAAGATCGAGCAGTGCCTGACCCTGCTGGACGGCATTGCGCGCCGCCACGGCGGGGAAGTCATCAAGACCATCGGCGACGAAATCATGTGCGGTTTCCCCAGCGCCGCCCAAGCCGTCGAGGCCGCGATGGCAATGCAGCAGACGATGGTGGACGGCAATGGCGGGCAGCGCATCCGCGTCGGCCTGCATTTCGGCGAAGTCATCCGCGAAAACGGGGATATTTTCGGCGATGCGGTCAATGTGGCCGCGCGCATGGCCGGGCTGGCCGCCGCCGACCAGATCATGACCACCCGCCAGACCGCGGACAGCCTGCCGCCCGCACTGCGCGCCAGCATCCGCTACCTGGGGCTGACCACCGTCAAGGGCAAACGCGAGGACATCCAGATTTGCGAGGCGATCTGGAAAACCGATGCGGAACTGACCATGATGCCGACCACCCTGCCCGGCATGACACGAGGCGGCCGCGCTGCTTCGCTCACCTTGAACCACGCCGGCCAGCAACTCACGCTGACGCCGCAACATCCCGCGACCGTGGTCGGCAGGGACAAGACTTGCGCGATGGTGGTCGACGACCCGCTGGCGTCGCGCCACCACGCCCGCATCGAGCTGCGCAACGGCAAATTCATCCTGGCCGACCAGAGCACCAACGGCACTTACCTGAACCAAGACGGCAAAACCATTTTTCTGCACCGCGAGGAAATCCCGCTTACCGGTAGCGGGATTTTCTCGCTGGGCCACAACAGCAAACCCGATGCGCCAGAAGCAGTGCAGTATTGCTGCGAATATTAAATGGCACTGGGCATCCTTATCATCGGCGACGAAATCCTCTCCGGCAAACGCCGCGACGGGCATTTTTCCCACGCGCTAGAAATCCTTGCCCAGCGCGGGCTGGGGCTGAAATGGTGCCGCATCGTCGGCGACGACCCGGATTTCATCGTCGAAACCCTGCGCCAGACCTACGCCAGCGGCGACATCGTATTCAGCTTCGGCGGCATCGGCGCCACCCCGGACGACCATACCCGGCGCTGCGCGGCGCTGGCCGCCGATGTCGAACTGGTGCGCCATCCCGCCGCGGTGGCGGAGATCGAGGCGCAGTTCGGCGCGGAAGCCTACCCGCGCCGCATCCTGATGGCCGACCTGCCGGCCGGCAGCACCATCATCCCCAACCCTTTCAACCGGGTGCCGGGGTTTTCGCTGAAAGATCATCATTTCCTGCCCGGCTTCCCGCAGATGGCCTGGCCGATGATGGAATGGGTGCTCGACACCCGCTACCCGCAACTGCGCAACCAGTTGCCTGAAGCCGAACTGGTCATTACCGCCTTCGATGTGATGGAAAGCCCGCTGCTCGACACGATGAACGACCTGGTACGGCGTTGGCCGGCTGTGCGCTTCGCCAGCCTGCCGAATATCGGCGAGGACGGGCGGCGCCTGGAATTATCGGTAAAGGGTAGCGCACTGGAGGCCGGCGCGGCGATGGCTTGGCTGAAAGAACAGGTCGGAAAGCTGGGCTACCGCTGGGAAGAGCAGCACTGAGGGCTTGTGCGGGCTGGAATGCTCAGCCTTTTTCGGCGGGATTGTCTTCGGGCAGTTCCGGCAGGACAAAAAAACCGCAGCTCGCCGCCGCCCCCATCAACACCATGCCGGCATGAGGCTTGTCGATGCCAGCGGCGAAATAGACGAATTCGAAAATTTCATCGGCCTGCTTCGCCGGCACCAGCACCGTGATGATGTCGCGCTCCAGGAACAGCGGACGGTTCTTGCCGTAGCGGTTGGCCAACCCCGCCCCGCGCGCGTGATGCGCGAACACGCTGTGGATGCCCTTTTCGCTGCGCAGCCGTTCCAGCACCGCCTGGGCGCGCCCGACCGGCAGGAAACAGGTGATGGTCTTGCTGGGCGGGGCGCTATGCTTCATGGCTCAGGAAACGGCGGGTGATTTCATGCGGTACGTAGGTCGCCATTTTCTCGATCGGCGTGGTGTAGATCATCCCCATGCCGGGGGTATCGAGCTTACCCGCGACGAACATTTTCTCGAATATCCGGTCGGCCTGGTCACTGGCGGCGACGATGTGTATCACTTCCTTTTCGGCGTTGACGGTAACCCCCAGCACCCCAAGGTGGCGCTGGCGCACCCCGGTGCCGCGCGCGTAAAAAGTCGTGGCCCCCTGCGCCCCAGCCTGCTGTGCCGCCTTGATCACGGCCTCCCCCATGCCGCGCTGGACGATGCAGGTAATCAGCACCGCGTCGGTCAATACCACCAGTTCCTGTTCCATTCTTCTTCCCTCAAGCCTTAGACGACACGCGGCGGACGTTAAGCGCCGCGCGCAGGTTGATCCACATGCCGACCGCCAGCACGCTGACGATAGGGCCGACCGATGCCATCGCCAAGATGCCGAAACCGTCCTGTGCCTTGACCGCCTCGCCCAGTCCCAACCCCATCGCCAGCACCAGCGGCACCGTCACCGGCCCGGTGGTTACCCCGGCGCTATCCCAGGCCAGGTTGACGTATTCCTCGCTGGAAAACACCGTCATCGCCAGCGCCAGCAAATAGCTCGGCAACAGCAGCATGGCGATGGGCAGGTTGAACAGCACCTTGGCCACGCCCAGCGCGGTACCCAGCGCCACGCCCACGGCCACCGCGCGGATCAGCAAGTCCCTGCGGAAAGCGCCGTCGGTGAGATTCTGTACGGTGATCCCCATCGCGTTCAAGGCCGGTTCGGCCATGGTCGCGCCGAATCCGATCATCGCGGCGAACAGCAGCACCAGGGCTATCCCCATCTCGTAAGGATAGAGCGGAGAATTCGGGATGATCGAAAAGGCCGCGAATGCCGCCGGCAATAGCTGCCCGGACTGGACGCCGAGCGCGGTCAGGCCGTAATCCAGCCCGATGTTAAAAAACAGGATGCCGAGCACCGCAAGCACGATACCGTAAGCGATGATCCGCGGCTGGCTGAGTTTTTCCCGCAATACCCCGCGCTGCACCAGCCACAGGAACAGCGTCAGCGGCAGGATGGCGCGCAATGCCGAAACGATGTCTGCATAGGGAGAGACTTCGTACCAGGCTAGCGCCTGGGTAACGCCGTCCGGCGGCAGTGTGGCGGGCAATTCGCCGGACGCCACCAACACCCCCAGCAGCATCACCGCAATCGGCGGAAACAGGGAAGCCAGGGTGACGATCCCGAAACCGGACAGTGGATTGTCTCCCTCGCCCACCGCAGCAGCCACACCGATGCCGATGGCTAGCACCAGGGGCACCGTCACCGGCCCGGTGGTGATCGCGCCGCAATCCCATGCCAGCCCGAGAAACGGCGCCAGCTCGGGATTGATCGCCATATAGCCGGTCAGCGCGAGACACAGGGGCAGCGTCAGCATCAGCATGGTCTTCAGGCTCCAGCCTCGCACCAGGCGCAGGATGCCGACCAGCACCGCCAGACCGACCCCCAAGCCGACCGCCAGCACCAGCCAGTCGGAACGGTAATACAGCAATTGGTAGAGATGCGGCGATTCCCGCTCGCTGACCAGCGAACCGGCTGCCTTGAGCCCGCCGATCGCCGGCTCGGCGAAGGTGGCGGCAATCCCGAGGATGAACGCCACCGCCAGCACCAGCGAAACCGGCGAACGCGCCGGCATCTTGTAGCCGATGTTCTCGGAAAACGGCATCAGGCCCTGCTTGACCCCCTCGATGAACAGCATCAGCCCCGCCATCACCGCCAGCAGGCCGCCCGCCACTGCGCCCGCTTCGCGGATCGGGGTCTGCAGCACGATGACCTGGAACAAGGCGAGAAACAGGGCTATCGGCGCCACCGCCTTGAGCTGGTCGATAAAGCGGGTGCTGACATAAGGTGCCAGCAAACGGTAAACGTCCAGCGGACGCAGACGCACCCGCTTGCGATGGCTGGCATCGAATGCAGTGACGTCGTTGTAGCTGATTACCCGCTGGCGTAGCCGAACTACGCCCAGGTAATCACCGTAGCGTAGGTGTTTTCCCATATTGACCGGACGGCGCTCGACGGCGCCGTCCATAAGCGCTTACTTGGTTTTGTTGTCGGTTTTGACGGCCTTGAGGGTGCCTTCGATGCGCTCGCACAGGGTCTTGAGGATCTTGATGCGGGCGAAATTCTTGTCGTTGGCCTCGACCAGCGTCCACGGCGCGCTTCCGGTACTGGTGCGATCCACCATGTCGCAGATCGCATGTTCGTAGTCATCCCACTTTTCGCGGTTGCGCCAGTCTTCGTCGGTGATCTTGAAGCGCTTGAAGCCGGTTTTCTGGCGATCCTCGAAGCGGCGCAGCTGTTCTTCCTTGCTGATGGTCAGCCAGAACTTCACCACCACGATGTTGTGGCGCGCCAGTTGCGCTTCGAAGTCGTTGATCTCGCTGTAGGCGCGCATCCAGTCGTTTTCCGAGCAGAAACCCTCGACCCGTTCGACCAGCACGCGGCCGTACCAGGTACGGTCGAAAATCGTCACCCGCCCCTTGCGCGGGATCTGGCGCCAAAAACGCCACAGGTAGGGCTGGGCGCGTTCTTCCTCGGTCGGCGCGGCCACCGGGATGACTTCGTACTGGCGCGCATCCAGCGCGCCGGTGATGCGGCGAATGCTGCCGCCCTTACCGGCGGCGTCGTTGCCCTCGAACACCGCGATCACGGTAATATTCTTGAATTCCGGGCTACGCGTCAGCAAGGCGAGCTTGCCCTGATATTTTCCCAAGTCGGCCAGATACTGTTTCTTGTCGAGTTTCTGGGTGAGATCGAGCGCCTTGAGGATGTGCAGGTTGTCGATGGAAGGCAGCAGCGGCGGCGCGGAGGCCTCCACCGGTTTTTTCTTTTTGCCTTCCTCTTCGAGCCGGCGGCGGATCGCTTCGAGGATCACCTTGCCCACCGTCAGGCCACGATAGCGCGGGTCGAAACCTTCGACGATAATCCACGGCGCTTCGGCGGTGCTGGTGTGGCGGATCACGCTCTCGTGGACGGCGCTGAATTTATCGTAGAGCTTGAAATGCTCCCAGTCGCGGTCGGTCACGCGCCACCGGGTTTTCGGATCTTTCTCCAGGGTTTTCAGGCGTTTTTCCTGTTTTTCCTTGGACAAGTGCAGCCAGAACTTGATGATCAGCGCGCCTTCGTCGGTCAGCATCGTTTCCATGCGCCGGGCGCGTTCCAGGCTTTGGTCGAGGTCGGCGACCTTGGTGCGGCCGAAGACCCGGTTGAGAATAGGCCAGGTATACCAGGAACCGAGAAACACCCCGATCTTGCCCTTGGGCGGCAAGGCGCGCCAGAAGCGCCACATCATCGGGCGGTCGAGTTCCTCGTCGGACGGCTCGCCCATCCCGTGGGTCTGGATATGGCGCGGGTCCATCCATTCGTTGAGCAGGTTGACGGTTTCGCCGCGCCCCGCTCCGTCCACCCCGCCGATCAGGATGATCACCTGGAATTTGGCCATTTTCGCCAGATCCAGCTGCATGTCCAGCAAGGCTTCGCGGAGTACCGGCACCTCCTTGTCGTAGGTGGCTTTGTCGATCTTGTGACCCAACTCGGCGGATTCGAACATGATTATTCTCCCTGTTATTTCCAGAATCTTTTCTGGCTTTTAAAGATAGTCCAGACCTGATCGAGTGCAGCCAAGTGCACGCTGGCCTGGCAAGCATTCCAACCGATTATTTCACCGATGGCACGCGCTTGCAACGCATCCCGAGGGCTTTTTTCGTCGAGTTCGTCAAGCAGGCGGCGAGTCACGACATGGTCGTTGAGCACCCCCAGGACATTCTGCAACTTGGCCTGCGCTTTCAGATAGGATTGGGTTTCCATGCCGGGATAGAGGTGCGCCAGGAACTCGGCGGCATAGCGCAGTTTCTTGCCGGCAATGCGCAGTGCGTGGCGCTCCAACGCTGTCATGCCGGCCAAGTCTCCACCGAGATTGAGCAACTGTTTATGACGCTTATCGAGCAAGCGGGGCCCCATTTCGAGGATAGGCAGTTCCAGCAATTTCAAGCACCCCTTGCTCGCCCCGGAACGCCAGGAGGCGCTGCTCAGCCATGCCCCCAGGCGCAACAGCAACTTCTGGTAACGCGGCGAATCCGCAGCGCGGCGGGCGTGTTCGCGGTTTTCGGTGTCGATGGCGCGCGCCTGCTCTTCCAACCTGCGCAAAACCTGGTTGTCCTGGGCGCCGGCCAGGATCGGCGGCAACGTTTCCGTGACGAACACATCCCAATCGCGCGCCGCACCCAATTCTCCCGCCAGCCAGCGGATTTCCCCGATCAGTTCGTCATCGTGGATCGCCGGCGCGATTTTGGCGAACAATCCCATGGCGGAACGCAAGCGCCGCATCGCCACGCGCATCTGATGCACATATTCGACATCCTCGCCGACCAGCAGCCCGTTGTGATTGCATTGCAAATGGCCGATGCAACTCCAGGCGATGGTCTGGAACGCCTGTTCGACACTGAGCTTGCCGCGCAAATCCTGCGCCGCCGCCTTGACTGGTTGCGGCGGCGGAGGCGGCACACACAGGCCATAACCGCGCTCTGCCTTGCTGGCGTTCTCCAGCCGTAGCGGCACTCGTTCGACCAGCGCCAGAGCGGCCTCGTACAACGCCGCCGGACTGCCGGTTTTCAACTCCAGCTCGACTTCGCTGAGCGCGGCGGTGGCCGATCCGGCACGGATTTCCCCCTGATCCAGCGCCATTTCAACCTGGCCGCCATCCGCTGCGTCAAGCAACCAGATGGTGCGGCGAAAATCGGTGGTGAATACCGGCTTGAGCCGTCCGCGCATCTCCGGTGCAGTGAACAATTCGCTCAGGACGGGGTCGTCGATCTTGGTGAAATCGGGATAATCGTGGGCGACCTGCGCCTCGATCTCGAAGCGGCTATGCAGGCCGGCCTTGACGCTGCCGCCGCCCTTCACGGTCTGAATCCAGCGGTGGCCGTCGCGCCGTACGCGCAAGGCGATGCCGCGCTGGCGCAGGGAAAAATCCTCGGTATCGAAATAGATGCTCAGCAGATGCTTGTGTTTGGGGGCGCTACGCTGCCATCCGGGGGGAGCGGCGAAGCGGCGCAAACGGAAAACGTCGGCAGGGGTAATCAACAACTTCAGTTCGACTTCCATCTGTTTCTTCTCCTGCGGATTTTAATGGCCTCTGGGCAACGCTGGCTAATACCTGCGCCCAGATTCCCCCCATAAATACAGTACTGGCATTGCACCAAGATTAAGACCCAGAAGTCCGATTGCATTATAGCTCGCTTTTTTTAGCGGCTTGCGCTGAAGTTGGGAACAACGAGCCGGTTAATTCCAGTTGCGTAATAAGCATGTAATAAGCGCACCGTATAAAACTGGACTTTCCGCATGGAGGTGCAGGATGACCAAGCTCGCCAAAAGGTACACGCATAGCCGTTTATTCTCGGACCCGCAGAAATACTGCACCCGGCACGATGGCCGAGCCGATCACGGGGAATGGATAACTTCCCGGGACGGTCTTCGCCGTCAATTCGTTTGCGCGAACTGCCTGCAGAACGAGAAAAAGCGCCAACTTGACAACCAGGCGCGCACGGCGGAATCTCATCGCGACTCTGCACACTGTTAAACACCAACTTCCGGGCGTCGGAATCTCATCTGGCAAGTTCTTCCACGACACTTGCCTGAAGCGACCATATTTTCAGCAACCATTTAAGGTATCGCCATGACCAACCTGCTCGAACAACTGAAATCCATGACCACCATCGTGGCCGATACCGGAGACATCGAGGCGATCCGCCATCATTGCCCGCAGGATGCCACCACCAATCCCTCCTTGCTGCTCAAGGCAGCATCCTTACCGGAGTACGCACCGCTGATCGCGGACTCGATTGCCTGGGCCAAGCAGCAGGGTGCCGACCCCGAACAGCAGGTGCACGATGCCTTGGACAAACTGGCGGTGGATGTCGGTCTGGAAGTACTGAAGATCGTTCCAGGTCGCATCTCGACCGAGGTCGATGCGCGCCTTTCCTTCGATACGAATGCTACCCTGCACAAGGCACGCAAGCTGATCGGGCTGTACAACCAGGCGGGCATCGCCAACCATCGCGTGCTGATCAAGATCGCCTCCACCTGGGAAGGCATACGCGCGGGGGAACTCCTTGAGCGTGAAGGCATCAACTGCAACCTTACCCTGATGTTCGGCTTCGCGCAGGCGCGGGCCTCCGCCGAGGCCGGCGCGACGCTGATTTCCCCTTTTGTCGGGCGCATCCTCGATTGGCACAAGGCGCACAGCGGGCGCGACTTTACGGCGGAAGAAGATCCCGGCGTACTGTCGGTGCGTCAAATATATGACTATTACAAAACCTACGGCTACCGGACCATCGTCATGGGTGCATCATTCCGCAATATGGGTGAAATTTTGGCGTTGGCCGGCTGCGACCGGCTGACCATCGCCCCCTCCTTGCTGGAGGAATTGGAAGCGGGGCAAGGGCAACTGGAGCGGCGCCTGGTCGATTTGAGAAGCCCTCAGCCCCGTCCTGCGCGTTTGACCGAGGCCGAGTTCCGCTGGGCGATGAATCAGGATGCCATGGCCACGGAGAAGCTGGCCGAAGGCATTCGCGGCTTCACCGCAGATCAGATCAAGCTGGAAAAAGTGCTGGCGGAACGCCTCTAGCAGCTTCCCGAGCCCCCCTGCTGGACAGGGGGACTCGGAATTGAATTATGCCGACGGAGATTCGGCTGCCGGCGGCACCGGCTGCGCGGGAAACTGGCTGGCACCCCAGGCGATCAACTCCATCCTTCCGTCCATGTGCTCGACGATGGCGGTGCAACTATCCACCCAGTCCCCGCAATTGAGGTAAACCAGGTTCCCGACCTCTTTCTTCATCGGCCAATGGATATGGCCGCAAATCACCCCGTCCAGGCCCAGTTCGCGGACGTGGTGGACGACCGAATCCTCAAAATCGAAGATGAAGTTGACGGCGGTTTTGACTTTGCGCTTGGCATAGCCGGCCAGCGACCAGTATCCGGGACGGCGCAAGGTCCGGCGCAGCCAGGACAACCAGCCGTTGAGGCGCACCAGGAGGTTGTACGAGATGTCGCCCAGGATCGCTACCCACTTGTGATGGCGCGTCACCTGGTCGAATGCGTCGCCGTGCACCAGCAGGTAGCGCTTGCCGTCGGCGGCGGTATGGATGTATTCGTCTTCGATAATGATGTCGCCGAACGAGGTACCGATGTACTCGCGCAACGCTTCATCGTGATTGCCAGGAATAAAAATCACCTTTTCGCCGTGCCGCGCGCGGCGCAGGAGTTTTTGCACGATGGTGTTCTGATCCCGCGACCAGTAGATGCTGCCGCGGCTCATCGCCCAAAAATCGACGATGTCGCCGATCAGGAAGAGATACTCGGACTGATACTCGCGCAGAAAGTCGTTCAGCCGGGCAGCCTGGCAAGCAGGGGTACCCAGATGGACATCGGAAATGAAAACGGCTCGGGCTTGCATCATCGTTCAGGTGTTCCGGCCCAAGAATGGTAGCGAGCGCAATTTAGGCG
>CALMWM010000661.1 GCA_937873435.1 uncultured Gallionellaceae bacterium | reverse complement strand
GATGGTTGCGTCGGCTCGCCCAGCGTCGAACCGTATTGGCGCGATGTGGGGACGGTGGATGCCTATTGGGAGGCAAATATCGATCTGACCACGGTGACGCCCGACCTCAATCTGTACGACGACAGCTGGCCGATCTGGACTTACCAGGCGCAGCTTCCGCCCGCCAAGTTCGTGTTCGACGACGGCGATCGACGTGGGAAAGCAATCGATTCCATGGTGTCCGGGGGATGCATTATCAGCGGTGCTACCGTGCGCCGTTCGGTGCTGTTTTCCAACGTGCACGTGCACAGCTATGCCGAAGTCGCTGATTCGGTGATTTTGCCTAATGTAGAAATTGGCCGAAATGCCGTATTGAAGCGCGTGGTGGTGGATAAGGGGACTAAAATTCCGGAAGGAATGGTGGTCGGCGTGGATCGGCAAAAAGATGAAGAGCGTTTCTACGTAACCGAGAAGGGCATTACCCTGATTACCCCTGAAATGCTGGGGCAGGATCTGCACCACCTCAGGTAGCCGTTATCCTGCAATACCAAAATATGCCCGAAAAAAATCTCAACCTGATCCTGTGCTGGCATATGCACCAGCCGGATTACCGCCACCAGACGACGGGCCAGTTCACCTTGCCGTGGACTTATTTGCACGCCATCAAGGATTATTCCGACATGGCGTTTCATCTGGAATCGCACCCCGATGCGCGAGCGGTCTTCAATTTCGTGCCGGTCTTGCTCGACCAGTTGGAGGATTATAGCCGCCAGTTCGACGATGGCGATGTGCGCGATCCGCTACTGGCTTTGCTGGCTGCCGAGAATCTCGATACGCTGACGCCGGATCAGCACAAACTGGTACTGGATAGCTGTTTCCGCAGCAACCATACCAAGATGATCGCACCATATCCGTCCTACAAACATCTGCATGACCTTTTTGTTTTTCTGCAGGGGCAAGGAGAGGGGGGCTATGCCTATCTCTCCGGGCAGTATCTGGGGGACTTGCTGACTTGGTATCACTTGGTTTGGTGTGGCGAAAGCGTGCGGCGCGGCAACGATCTGGTGGTGCGCCTGATGAGCAAGGGGGTACATTTTACGCCAGCCGAGCGGCGCCAGTTGTTCGACTTGATCGGGAAAATCATCAGGGATTTGATTCCGCGTTACCGCCATTTGGCGCAAAACGGGCAAATAGAACTGTCGACTACCCCGGAATACCATCCCATCGTCCCGTTGCTGATCGATTTCAAGGTGGCACGCGAAAGTATGCACGGAGCCGCTCTGCCGATTACGCCCAGCTATCCTGGCGGGGTGCGGCGAGCCACTGCGCACCTCGAATCGGCTATCGCCTCGCATCGCGAGCGTTTCGGGATGCCTCCACAGGGCTTGTGGCCGGCGGAAGGCGGAGTTTCACATGCAGCCGCCTTGATGTTCGCCCAGAATGGGATGCACTGGATGGCCAGCGGCGAGCAAGTGTTGGTGAATAGCTTGCGCGGCTTGGACGGGCATGGGCATTTGCCGGATCGCAACAGCTACTTGTATCGACCTTACCGGCTCGTTTTTGAAGGTCGCGAGATCAGCTGTTTTTTTCGCGACGACCGTCTGTCCGATATGATCGGCTTCGAATACGCAAAGTGGTTCGGCAAGGACGCGGTCAACCATTTCATCCTCGCGCTTGAGGAAATCTGGCGTAACTCGCCCAATAACGAGAGTCCGGTAGTATCGGTTATCCTCGATGGCGAGAACGCCTGGGAGTATTACCCTTACAACGGCTATTATTTCCTGTCTGAACTATACGAGGCGCTGGAAAATCACCCGTATATCCGCTCCACGACATTCAAGGATTATCTCGATGCCTGTGCCGGCCATGCCGAGCAGCAGGGGGAACTGGAATTCGAACCGCACTTGTCGGGCAATATCGGCTGCCAGGTGGCGGGTCAACTCGATTACCTGGTAGCGGGCAGCTGGGTTTATGGAACTTTCTCGACGTGGATAGGTTCTTTGGAAAAGAACCACGCTTGGGATATGTTGTGCTCCGTCAAGCACAGCTTCGACCTGGTGATGGCGGGGAATTCACTCAACGAAGACGAAAAGGCGCTGGCAACCAAACAATTGGCCGTGTGCGAAGGATCCGACTGGTTCTGGTGGTTCGGCGATTACAACCCATCGCATAGTGTGGAAAGTTTTGACAAGCTGTACCGCGAAAACCTGAGTAATTTATATCATTTGCTAAAGCTGCCGGTTCCTGAAGAACTCGGGCAGCCGATCAGTCACGGCAGTGGCCATCCCGAGTCGGGAGGTGCGATGCGGCGTGCAACCTAAGATTTAGACAAGAATAACGAAAAGCCCGACAGTAGCCATGGAGGAGGTGCCGAAAATGGCAGTCTTAAAGGAGGCAACGTTATGAAATACCAGGTGGCGACGAGCACCAAAGAAAAGGTGATTCGCGAAAATGACTTTATTGTCAGCAAGACCGATCTCAAGGGTCGGATTACCTATGGCAACCGGATTTTTGTCGAGTATTCCGGCTATGAATTGGGCGAGTTGATCGGGGCGCAACATAACATCATTCGCCACCCGGATATGCCGCGGGCAGTCTTCAAGTTATTGTGGGACACCATCGAAAAAGGCAAGGAGATTTCCGCCTACGTCAAAAACATGGCGAAAGACGGGAGCTTTTATTGGGTATTTGCCAACGTCACGCCGGATTTCGATGAGAACGGCAAAATCTGCGGCTATTATTCCGTGCGGCGCAAACCCAGACCGGAAGCGGTTGCGACGGTGAGCGGCTTGTATCGGGCCATGCTCGATGCCGAGCAGAAAGCGGGTGCACGCGATGCCATCGCGGCTTCCACCGGGATATTGACCGATCTTCTTGCCAAAAATGGTGTGAGCTATGACCAACTCATCTTCAGCCTCTAGTACCATGTTCGCCCAGAAGGCGCTGGCCGGTGGCATCGTGCTGGTTGCGTTGATGCTGATTTCTGCGGGTTGGTCGCTCTACACCAGGGGATTCGATGTCATGCCGTTGGTGCTGCTGCTGGGCGGGGCGGCCTATGTCTGGTATGTGCATCGCCGCGCCTCGTTTTCCGAGGCACAGATAAAACAGATTTCGCTGGTGGTTAACGATGCGACCAACGGCAAATTCGGCAAGCGCATCGTGCCTTCGCACAAAGAAGGCGAGATCTCGGTGGTCTGCTGGGAAATCAACGAAATGCTCGACCAGCTCGAAGCCTACTTCCGTGAGGTGAGCACCGCTACGCGAAGCGCGAGCGAGGGCAAGTTTTACCGCAAGCCGATGCCGGTTGGGCTGCACGGGTCGATACGCAAGTCGCTGGAAGATGTCAGCGTTTCGCTTGAAAGCGTTGCCGAAAACGCGCGCAACGCCTTAAAGAACGAACTGCTCTCGGGCTTGAGCCAGCTCAATTCGAGTCAATTGCTGAAGAACCTCACGCACAGCGAGGAAGACCTGCAAGCGATAAGCAGAAAAATGGAGGACGTTACCGAGATTTCCCGCGAAAGCGTGAGCGAAGCCGAGGACAGTAAACAGTCTATCGGCGAGGTGGTGACTTCGCTCAACCAGAGCGTGGAGATCATCGGCCGTACCAGCGAGGAAATCGAACATCTCAATTTGCGCAGTGCAGAAATCGCCAAGATCATCACCGTAATTACCGAAATTGCCGATCAGACCAATTTGCTGGCGCTCAATGCCGCCATTGAAGCTGCACGGGCCGGCGAGCAAGGGCGGGGGTTTGCCGTGGTGGCCGACGAGGTGCGCAAGCTCGCCGAGAAGACCAAGACCGCGACCAGCGATATTGGGGCGGTGATCGAGCAGTTTCGCGGCGAATTGCGTGAAATGTCGGAGAACTCGGCGACCATGAAGGAGATGGTTGATACCTCTAAACGGGTATTTATGGATTTCGAGGGGAAATTCGGAAAACTGGCAGCCTCGACGCAGATTACCCTGCAAAAGATCAGCCACGCTCAGGGAATTTCCTTTGCCGCCTTGATCAAGGTAGAACATTTGCTGTACAAACAAAATGCTTATATGGTCGTGACTACCGGTACGCATTCCAAACAAGCGGAACGCGTGATGGAAGATTGCCATCAATGCAACCTGGGGCGCTGGTACGAGTGCGGTCATGGCTACGAATTGTTCCGCGGGATGCCCTCGTATGATAGCTTGAAGGCGCCGCACTGCGGCTTGCATAACAAAATTCACCAGGCCATCGGTTATTCGGAGGAAGACTGGGCGCAATGCCGCGACACTCAGAAACGCATCCTCGACACATTTGCCGAGGCGGAAGACGCCAGCGATCAGGTGCTTGAAATAATCGACCGGGTCGTGGCGGAAAAGTATGACTGAAAAATTTATCGTTTCCCGGCTGAGCACGGGGGCGATAACATGACGATTAACTTGATTCGGAAAAAACAGGAACCATGACTAAACCCATCGCGCTGCTGCTCGGCGTCCACGCCCACCAACCGGTGGGCAACTTCCCCGAAGTGTTGCACGACGCTCATCTTCGCTGCTACCGCCCCTATCTGCAAACGCTGCACCGCTTTCCCGAGTTCCCTTTTGCGGTACATTTCTCTGGTTGGCTGCTCGACTGGCTGTTCGAGCACTATCCCGAGGATATGGCGTTGCTGCGGGAGATGGTGCAGCGCGGCCAGGCAGAGTTGTTCGGCGGCGGGGATACCGAGCCGGTGCTAGCCGTGATTCCATACCGCGATCGGGTCGGGCAAATCAATACCTTGTCAGCCAAGCTGGAAAAGCAACTGGGACGGCGTCCCGACGGGGCCTGGCTCACCGAACGGGTGTGGGAGGCAACCGTGGTGCCGGCGCTGGCGGATGCGGACATCCGCTATGTGACGGTGGACGACTATCATTTCCTCTGTGCCGGCAAGCGAGCCGATGAGTTGGACGGTTATTTCACCACCGAGGAAGATGGGCGCCAGCTGGATTTGTTCCCGATCTCCGAGGCGTTGCGTTACCGTTTCCCGTTCTCGCCTGCCCATGAAGCCGTGGCCTACCTGGAAGCGCAGGCCGACGCAGGGCATGAAGCCGCGATTTACTTCGACGACATCGAAAAATTCGGTATCTGGCCGGAAACCTACGAGTGGGTTTACGAAAAGAAGTGGCTGGAGAGTTTCATCCAGGGGGTATTGGCTTCCCCGAAAATTCGCCCGATGCGCTATTGCGATTACCATGGCAGCGCCAAGACACGCGGCATCGTCTATTTGCCGACGACTTCGTATATCGAAATGAACGAATGGAGCCTGCCCGCCGAGCAAGCCAATGCCTATGCCGATTTGATCCATCAGCAAAAATCCGGCGGCCAGTTCGAGCAACACAAGGCCTTTCTGCGCGGCGGCATCTGGAAAAACTTTCTGACCCGTTACCCGGAAGCCAACTGGATGCACAAGCGTATGCTCGGGCTGTCGCAACGTCTTCATGCCTTGCC
>CALMWM010000660.1 GCA_937873435.1 uncultured Gallionellaceae bacterium | reverse complement strand
CGCCATGCGCACCGCAGCTTCGTACACCGAGCTGTCGCCATGCGGGTGCAGTTTGCCGATCACGTCGCCGACCACCCGCGCGGACTTGACGTGGCGCGATTGATGGTCGAGTCCCAAGCGTTTCATGGTGTAGAGAATGCGCCGCTGCACCGGCTTTTGTCCGTCTTCCACCTGCGGCAACGCGCGACTCTTGACCACGCTCATCGCATATTCGAGATAGGCCCGCTCGGCATAGGCGGCAAGCGGGAAATGATCGTCGGGCTGATCTGGCGGAGGAGGCTCGGTTGGAGGTACGCCCCCATCATCGCCGTTGTTGTCTTGGGCGGGCGTGGAAGCAAACAGATCCAAGGTTAATTTATCTTCTGTAGTCACTTGAATGCGTATCCGGTTTTAATTGATCTGGGTAAAAATTCGGGAACGTAGGGGAAAACTCATGCGCAATGTCGATTCTGCCGCAGTCGGAATGGTAAAAAAGCGAAAGAGGGGTATACGCCAATCGGAACTGGGAAAACGCATCGCCATGCGTTTCCCGGACCGACATTCAAACGGTATCGGTACACCCTTCCCAGCGGTCTCTCCCGCCTTCCTTGGCCTGGTACATGCGCTGGTCTGCAATTTCGACCAGATGCTGGCTGTCCTTGGCGCAATCGACTGACCTTTCAGCGATACCGTAGCTCGCCGTCAGCGGATTGCCGTCCGGGCGTAGCCCCAGCCCCTTGGCACGCAGGCGTTCCAGCATGACGACCGCGGCAGCGCAGTTGGTATCGGGTAGCACCACCAGAAACTCTTCGCCTCCCCAGCGCACCAAGGCATCCCCGCTGCGCAGGTTGTTCTGTATCGCATCGACGGCAGCCATCAACGCCCGATCTCCGGCTTCGTGTCCATACCCGTCGTTGATCGTCTTGAACTTGTCGAGATCGACGAACACCACGGCCAGCGATGAACCGTTGCGCACGGCAATATTGAACTGGAGGTTGAGAAGCTCCTCCCCGCTGGCGCGGCTGAAGCAGCCTGTCAGCGGATCGTGGCTAGCCTGGCGGACCAATGCGGCCATGAAAGCCAACTGGCTCATTCCCGCCAGCGTGGCAGTAGCGGTGATCAGGAGCAACAACCAGAAAGCGCCGAGGTGCGTGCTCCAGTTCATGTAATTGAGCTGCATCAGCGCCACCAGTGCCTCCGCCATCAATACCGGCGTTGCGAACAGGATGCCTTCCAGCGCCGTCAACGGAAATACGCTCAAGCCCGCCACCATCACGAACGGCAAGAATGCATAGCCAGCGGCAATAACCGCCGCCGCCCCCTCATTCTGGAAATGGGTAAGCAGCATGTGGGAAAAGATGAAAAACAGCGTCGGGATCGCGAACATGATGCCCAGCGCACGGTAAGCATCCGTCATACGATGCGAGCTGCCGTAAGACAGCGCCAGCGCCCCGAAGGCCACGCTGGCAATCACCCGTCCGGTCGCCAGCATCAAGGACAGCGGCAAGGCGAATACCACCAGGTCGACGATGATCCACAGCGGCGTCAGCAATGCGAACATCGCCGCGACCAGGCGCACCCTGGAAATGATCATTTCGGCGCGACGCCTAGACAGCAAGGGCGGGTGCGCAGCCGGGTAGGCGAGACAGGAAAGCCCCTCGCAGGAAATATCCGCAACCAAGCGCGTCGAAATTGAATTCAAAAACTGTTTGAATGACTGCATGCCCACCTCCAACCTATTTATTATTTGGTCGGCTACAGTTGACGATTTCCGACCAGTTTTATTCTGTCAGCAACATTCAAGCCAGGCTTGTTTATAACAACACGTCCTTGAATATACCTTTGCGTTTCAGTAAACGCCTGAGAACTTGCAATGCTTCCAGTTGTATCTGGCGTACCCGTTCGCGGGTGATCGCCAGCCCCCCGGCGAGTTCTTCCAGGGTTTGCTGATCCTGGCCGTTAAGGCCGAATCGCCGTTCGATTACCCAGCGCTGCTTGTCCGAAAGTTCTTCCATCCATTCGTGCACATAAGCTTCGACTTCGGCATTTTGCAGCAGGGTTTCCGGCTGCAATCCCTGTTCGTCGGGGATCGCTTCGCCGATGGACAGGCTCGGATCGATGTCGAGCGGTGCGTCGAGCGAGGCCATGCGTTCATTCAAGCCGAGCACATAACGCACATCCTCCTCGGGACGCTCAAGCAAGTGGGCGACATCGGCTACCGTCGGTTCGCGTTCGTTATGGGCTTCCAGATGGCGCCAGGCGCGCAGGCACGTATTCAGTTCCTTGACGATGTGCACCGGCAGGCGAATGGTGCGCGACTGGTTCATGATCGCGCGTTCGACGTTCTGACGTATCCACCAGGTCGCGTAAGTGGAAAACCGGTAACCGCGCTCGGGATCGAATTTTTCCAGCGCGTGCATCAGACCGAGATTGCCTTCCTCGATCAGGTCGAGCAAGGCCATGCCACGATTGACGTAATGTTTGGCGATATTGACGACCAGACGCAAGTTGCACTCGATCATGCGCTGGCGCGCGGCGAAATCTCCCAGACGAACCAGTCGCGCCAGCCTGACTTCTTCTGCCGCCGTCAGCAACGAATTCTGGCCGATTTCCCGGAGATAGATCAGGGTCGCATCGCCCTGGAAATCGACAACACTGTTTTCCGGCTCTGGTGGGCTTTCTACGAGTTCTTCAGGCTGCGGCGCATCTTCGCCCTCGGGCAGTTGCTCGTCGTCGAGAGAGGATGGATTGCTCATGCGGAAGTATCGCTGGAAAGATATTTCATCGGATCGACCGGTTTGCCGAAACGGCGGATTTCGAAGTGCAACTTAACCCGGTCGGCGTCGCTATCGCCCATTTCGGCGATTTTCTGCCCCTTGGTGACGCTTTGCCCTTCCTTGACCAGCACTTGGCTATTATGGGCGTAGGCGCTCAGGTAGGTCTTGTTGTGCTTGATGATGATCAGCTTGCCGTAGCCGCGCAGGCCGCTGCCGCTATACACCACCTTACCGGCGGCGGCGGCGCTCACCGTCTGCCCGCTTTTGCCGGCGATATCCAGTCCCTTGGCGCTGCCGCTTTCGCTGAATTCGCCTACCACTTTGCCCTGCGTCGGCCAGATCCACTCGAGCTTGTCGTCATCGTCGACGCTGGCCTCCTTTTTTTCCTCGACCGGTTTGGCGGGAAGTTTTTCGGCAACCGACGCCACCACCACGACAGGTGCAGGTTTTGCGGCAGCGGGAGCGGCCCCGTCCCCGGTCGGCTTGGCAT